>JAPDJB010000004.1 GCA_029259285.1 Candidatus Bathyarchaeota archaeon
CCGAGGAGGAGAACCGCTAGGGGCAGGGGGAGGAATGAGGCCGGTAGGGGAGAGGTCATCACCATCTCAATCGCCTCAACTTTCTCACATCGAGGGTTCCATAATGCTTATAGGCGTTGAGGGCCATCGCGAGGCCTACGGCGACGACGCAGCCGTCGAGGACTATGGCCATCATCACTATGGATTGACCGAGGGGATCTACGAAGCCCGCTCGGCCGAGGGAGAGGGCGACGAAGTTTAGGTTGGCGGCGTTGAAGAGTATCTCCAGGCCGATGAGCATCCTTATCATATCCCTCTTCATCATTAGGCATCCCAACCCGATGAGTAGGAGGAGGAAGACTGAGACCAGATACGGGATTAGGGCATTCATCTCTCCTCACCTCCAGGCTTTAGGAGGGCTATGCAGCAGACTATGGCTGCGAGGATGACAAAGGCTTGGGAGAGGAGGTCTAGCATCCTCCAACTCCAGAGGAATCTGCCGACGGCGGATGAAACCTCCTTAAAGGCTCTCAGAGGTATGAGGAGGCGAGGTAGATCCTCAACAGCGTAGGCTAGTAGGGGAAACTCATACTCGACTGTGAACCATGCGAGGATTATCAGTGAGAGTAGGAGGAAGATGGAGGAGGCGAGGTAGAGCTTCACGTCATCCCTCATTCAGCTTCACCTCCCCTCGTTAGGATGACTGTTATGAGGAAGAAGACGACGATGGCCCCTGCGAAGATGGCGAGCTGGAAGACGGAGACCAGGGGGGCGCCCATCATGTAGTAGAGGATGCCCAGCGAGACGTTGGTGCAGAGGAGGAAGAGGACGGCGTAGACGATGTTGGGAACAGAGACGGCTAACAGGGCGGTGATGACGACGATGGCTAGAAGGATGGAAGCCCAGATCATAGCTCCTCCACCACCTCATACTTCATCTCCTTATCGGTTAGAACCGGCCTTATACGCCGTTTAAGCATCGGCAGAACCTCCTTTATGTCGGGAACCTCAGCCAGCCTCTCTGGGGAGTAGACTAAATCACTTCGCTTGTAGGCTGAGAACTCAACGAAGTCAGTCATCGTCAATGCGCCCCTTGGACAGGCGTCGACGCAGAGGCCGCAGAGGCTGCAGGTTCCATAGTCGATCTGCGGATACTTCCCCTCCCGCCCCTCGACGGGGACGAGGACTATGGAGGCGCAGGGGCATACCCTGGCGCAGAGGCCGCAGTGGATACACTTATCGAGGTCGAGGTGATGGCGGCCCCTGAAGCGCTCTGAGAAGATTAGGCGCTCATCTGGATACTTAACGGTCTGGGAGCTCCTCGCCACGTAGGGGGCGACGATGAGGAAGGGTTTAACCAGCTTCTTGAGGAGGCTCATATCATCAACCCCCACTTCAATATCAGCGTCAGAAAGAGGTTGAGGAGGGATAGGGGCATCAGATAGTTCCAGCCCAGCCTCAGCGTCTGATCCAGCCTAAGCCGTGGATAGACCGTTCTGATGAGGACTACTATGACCACGACGACTGCGAGCTTCAACAACATCCAAAATATATGATCATATAATGGGACTCCGAGGAGGCTTGGGCCGAGGTATCCGCCGAGGTAGAGGACGATGAACAGCAGAGTCCATCCGAGGAAGCTGACATATTCAGCCATCATGGTGAAGCCGAAGAGAACCCCGCTGAACTCCGTTCTCCAACCGATGACGAGCTCCGTCTCAGCCGTAGGCACATCGAAGGGCGTCCTCTCAGCCTCAAGGATGAGGCCTACAAAGAAGACCAGGAACCCTATGAATTGGGGTATAGCAAACCATAGAGGCCTCTGAGCCTCAACGATTTCGACTAGGTCGAGGCTTCCAGCCAGGAGGGCCGAGGCGGCGGCGCAGATGACGAGGGGTATCTCCCCTGAGACGTAGAGATAGGCGGTTCTAAAGCTTCCGATGATGGTATACTTATTGTTGGCAGCCCAGCCGGCGAAGATTGGGATCACCGGAGCCAGGCCAGCTATGGCTAGGAAGACGGGTAGGCTTAGGCCTCCCGCATCGAAGAGAACCCAATTGCTGTCGAAGGGTATGAGGGTGATGGCTAAGGCTGGAATCGTCGGCAATAGAACCGGAGCGGCGAGGAATAGGGCCTTCTCAGCGTCGTCGGGGATGACGAACTCCTTGAAGAAGAGTTTGAGGAAGTCGGCGATGACCTGAAGCCAGCCTGAACGCTTACCACAGTAGTAGGGGCCGATGCGGAGCATCGCCCTGGCGAGGAACTTCCTCTCAAACCAGACGGCTATCATGGCGAAGAGGAGTATGAAGGCGAGGCCTGGAATCACTATGATCTGAGCCAGGGGCTTGAAGTTGAACCAGATGAAGTCCCATAGCCATTTAAGGAGCTCCGGAATGAGCGTTGGAAGACTCCTGATGAAGTTTATGACCTGGAGTGGGGCCTCCTTGAGGAGCCATCTAACCAGGCCGAGGATGTAAAGCCAGATCAGGGTGACGACATCCATACGCATCACCTATCACAGTCTAGATACCAGGGGTCTATGGAGTAGAGGACGACGGGGAGATCGGCCACCAGAACCCTATCCAGCTCGGCGAGTCGTTCGAAGACGTACATATTCCTCAGCGTCGGCGAGTTTATCTTCACCCTGTAGGGCTTCAAGCCTCCATCGGTGAAGATGTGAACCCCAAGCTCGCCCCTCGACGTCTCAACCCTGCTTAGGGCCTCGACGCCAGGCTTAGACCTCGGGAAGAGGGGAACCTTGGTCCTCACGGGGCCGCCAGGTATCTCATCGGCGATCTGCTCCATGATGTTGAGGCTCTGCTCGATCTCGTGGAATCTCACCTTCAACCTGGCGAGGCAGTCCCCCTCCTTCTCGGTTATAACCTTGAAGTCGAGGTCTCCATAGGCGGCGTAGGGCTCATCCTTCCGCACATCCATGTCAACCCCTGAACCCCTTAAGACGGGGCCTGTGGCCCCAAGCCTAATGGCGTCTTCACGGCTTAGGACTCCGACGCCTCGGTTTCGCATCTCGAAGAGGGGGTTCTCCACCATCGCATCCCAATAATCCTGGAATCTGCGTCTAAGATACTTGACAGCCCTCTTCACCTCATCCCTGAAGCCCTCTGGGAGGTCTGCCCTGACGCCGCCTGGGATGAAGAAGCTGTAGCTCCATCGGGCCCCTGTGAGCTTCTCGAAGAGGTCGAGGAGAACCTCCCTGTCAACGGTTGTCCATAGGAAGACCGCTGGGAAATATCCAGTGCACTCAACCTGTAGGCCGAAGGCGTAGAGGTGGCTGTTGATCCGACCCATCTCGCAGATCAGCGACCTAATCCACTTCGCCCTCTCAGGCACCTCTATGCCCAGGGCCTCCTCAACGGCCTGGACGTAGCCGAGGGCTATGTTGGCCGTGTCAGCCATCACCATCCGCTCGATTGGGACGATGCCCTGAATGAAGGTTCTATTCTCCAATATCTTCTCGATACCCCTATGCGTGAAGCCTATATCGGCGATGATGCGTCTAACAACCTCCCCGTCGACATCGATGAGGATGCGGGTCTGACCGCTCATGGGGTGCTGGGGACCCCAGCTTATACGCATGACCTCAGGCTTGACCTCCGGCTCACTCAAGGCCTTATCCCCTCCCCCCTGAAATCCTTCCTCAGCGGATAGCCCCCTCTCCAATCCGGTGGCAACAGTAGATGTGTCAGATTGGGGTGGCCTTCGAAGTTGATGCCGAACATCTCCCAGGCTTCCCGTTCATGGAAGTTCATCGCATTCCATATCTCCGTCATCGAAGGCATCCTTGGATCGTCCCGAGGGAGATCAACCCTAAGCATCAACATGAAACGGGTCTCCGGGTTCATGAGGTAGTAGATCATCTGCATCCTCCCCTCCTTGATATAGTCGACAGCCCCAGCTGAGACGGGGTGGGTGAAGCCATATTTGTCCCTTAGAAGCCTTGCGAGTTCCAGGATCTTCTCCCTCTTCGCGACGATGGACACCCGTTTGGATCTATGAATCACAGCCTCCACTAGGAGTTCGGGATGCTCCCGCTTCAGCTCCTCGACGAGCTCCTCCTCACTCCTTGCCGGCATGGAATCCACACTCCTTTCTGATCTTCTCCTGCAGCAGCATCAGGCCGTGGATTATGGCCTCAGGCCTCGGGGGGCATCCAGGTATATAGACGTCGACGGGCACCAGATCGTCGATGGCGACGGTGGCGTAGGAGTCGTAGAAGGGGCCTCTACCCGTTGGGCAGGCTCCGACTGAGACAACGAATTTAGGCTCACCCATCTGCTCATAGAGGTATTTGACCCTCTCCCCCATCTTCCTGGAGATTACGCCGACGACCATGATGCAGTCGCATTGCCTGACGCTGGCGAAGGGGAGGACGCCGAGCCTCTCCATGTCGAATCTGGAGCCTGAAACCTGCATGAACTCTGGGCTGCAGCAGCCGGTGACGAAGTGGACTGGCCAGATGCTGAACTTCCTCGCCCAGGTTAACAGATAGTCGATGACTCCATAGATCGGGGCCGCAAACCTCTCAGCCATATCACCTCACCAACTTACCTAACTCCGATAGGAAGTATCCTATGCCGATGAGGATTATGAGGGTGTAGAGGAAGACAGCTATGAGGGTGAGGGGGCTGGGGGAGTAGACGGAGGTTAGGATGATCCATGTGAAGGCATCTAGGGCGAAGAAAATGACTGCGTATCCGAAGTATCGGAGGGCCCCCGTCACCCTGAAGCTGAAGGCCCTCCCAAAGGGGGGCTGACCGCACTCATAGATGTTCCTCTTAATCGGATTCGGCTTACTTGGGGCTAGGAGCTTAGATGTGAGGATTGCTATGGAGAGGAAGGCTATGAAGAGGGCGGTGAAGAGCCAGAAGGCGATATATCCGCCTATATGAAACATTCGGCGTCCACTCCCCAATACTCCCCCAATAACCCTATTTAATCTTTAACCCATCGAAATTTTAGGATGCCTAAAATTTACGGGTAAAACAATAAATAGGCCGAGAGGAGATTAGAGCAGACTTCTTGGAGGGAGGAGGGAATTGGAGCCTGAGAAGATACATGTAATCTGGCTGTCAGGGCAGGCATGCACAGGATGCACAGTTTCCTTCCTGAACGCAACGCATCCAAGCCTCGTCGACATCCTCACCGGCTTTATACCCCAGGCGGCTGGAATAACCCTCGACTACCATCAGACCATCATGCTCCCCTGGGGGGAGGAGGCCCTAAAGGCAGTTGAAGCCGCTGAGAAGGGGGAGCTGAACCCCTTTGTTCTCGTCGTCGAGGGAGCCGTCCCAGATGAGGATAAGGCCGGAGAGGGATACTGGTGCGCCATCGGAGAGGAGAATGGCAGACCCATAACCTTCTCAGAGCGCCTAAAGAGACTCGCCGATGAGGCGATTGCAGTTGTCGCCGCGGGGACATGCTCAAGCTTCGGGGGCATACCCCACGGCAAGCCGAATCCGACGGGTGCCAGGGGGGTGATTGACTTCCTCGGCAGGGACTGGAGGAGTAAGGCTGGAGTCCCCATAATCAACGTCCCTGGATGCCCAGTTCATGGGGAGCATCTCGCCGAGGTTTTAGCCCATGCAGTCCTAGCCGTGAGGGGATATCTACCGCTGCCGGAGCTGGATGAGTGGCATAGGCCAAAATACATATTTAGACAGACCGTTCACGACAACTGTCCGAGGGCTGGCCTATACTCGGATGGGAAGACAAGCCACGCCTTCGGTGAGCCATACTGCATGGGCCTCCTGGGATGTAAGGGGCCGATAAGCCACTGCGACGCCCCGAAGAGGGGATTCGTCGAGGGCGTCGGGGGATGCACGGCCATCGGCGGCATCTGTATAGGATGCACGGAGCCGGAGTTCCCCGATGAGCCTTATGGGCCGTTCCTGAAGAAGGCGCCAGCCACATTCTTCATCGCCGAGAAGATACGTGGAATAATCGCTGGACTCGACGCCGTCTGGCATAGATTTGAGGAGAAGCTCGCGGGGAGAAAGCTGTGAGGTGGTGAAAATGGTGAAGAAGGAAGTCATGATCGAGCCGATGACGAGGCTGGAGGGGCATTTAGGCATCCACGCCGTCGCAGACCTGGAGAAGGGGGTCTACGTCGACGCCCACAGCTTCGTCGTGATGTTCAGGGGCTTCGAGATCATATTGAAGGGGCGTGAACCCGCCGATGCGATATGGATCACGCAGCGTATCTGCGGAGTCTGCCCAACACCCCACGCCATCGCCTCTGTTCAGGCCGTGGACATGGCCTATCAGGCCCCGCCGCCGCCGATGGGGGTGCTGCTTAGGAACTTCCTCCACGGGGCTGAACAGCTCTACGATGCGGCTCTCGGCTGCCTCGTCCTCGAGGGGCCGGACTATAGCGAGGCAGCCGTGAAGAAGTGGAATCCCGACTGGTGGGAAAAGGCTAGGAAGGCGAAGGCTCCGAATGCGAAGCTCCACGGCTATAAGACCATCGCCGACATCATGAAAGCCCTCAACCCTCTATCAGGGGAGCTTTGGCTTAGGTCTCTGACCATAGAGAAGCTGGGTCGAAAGATGGCTTCGCTGCTGGGCGGTAAGCATCCCCACGTCGTCTCCATAGTCCCTGGAGGGGTGGCGAAGACGTTGACACCTACGGATCTGGAGCAGTATGCCGCCATGCTGGCTCATCACGTCGCCTTTGCCAAGGAGTTCATACCCGTGATGGATGACCTCCTCGACTTCGTCCTCTCCCTCGGCTACGAGG
The DNA here is from genome assembly GCA_029259285.1 of Candidatus Bathyarchaeota archaeon. Classification (GTDB taxonomy): domain Archaea; phylum Thermoproteota; class Bathyarchaeia; order TCS64; family B23; genus B23. Next base: position 6,736 of record JAPDJB010000004.1, read on the forward strand.
AGTGCGGCTCAAGGAAGATGAACCTCCTCTCCTACGGAGCCTACGACGACCCAGAGGCCTACACGGCGAACTATGAGGATATGCCCAGCTGGGGGCTGAAGCGAGCCGTCTCGCCAGGCGTAGTGATAGACGGCGAACTCATCACACAGGACTTGATAGAGATAAACGTAGGCGTCAGGGAGTTCATTGATAGGAGCTACTATGAAGATTGGGCTGGCCCCAGCGTCGCCGAGGATCCAGCTGGAAACCCGTTGGATGCCAAGCATCCGTGGAATAAGGAGACCAAGCCCAAGCCTGGCCCCTATAAGGCTTGGGACTCGAAGTATAGCTGGGCTGGATCGCCTAGATGGGAGGATTGGAAGAGGCGTGTAGACGGCTTCGCCCACGCCCTTGAGGCAGGCCCCATAGCCAGGATGTGGGTTACAGCCAAGGCTGGAAACGTCCCCGAGTCGACGGGGAGCAGCCTAAAGTTCACGCTTCCAAAGGCCGCCGTCGCCGGCTATAAGGTCATAGACGAGATGGAGTTCGAGTGGAAGATACCTGAAAGGGTGAACACCGTTGAGCGGGTGAGAGCCAGGGCCTACTACTACGCCTACACGGCCTACGTTATGTATAATCAGCTGCTCCAGGCCTTGGAGATGGTGAAGGCTGGGAGGGCTGAGGTTTGGAGGAAGTATAGGAAGCCTAGAGACGGCCTAGGCGTGGGGATGACTGAGGCGATGAGGGGCGCCCTAGCCCACTGGGTTGTGATGAAGGGTCAGCGAATACAGAATTATCAGGTCATCACCCCAAGCGGATGGAATGCGGGGCCACGGCTGAGCGACGCCGATCTCGGGCCCTATGAAGATGCCATCGTTGGCACGCCGATAACAGAGCCGACGGAGGGGGAGCTGAGCGGCATCGATGTCGTTAGAACCATTAGGAGCTTCGACCCCTGCCTCGCCTGCTGCGTCCACCTCTATCAGGGTGATAGATGCATAAGGGAGATACCAATCTGTTAATCCAACCTTTTTCCCAGCTCCCGTATGGTTTCTAAGACCATCTCCACGGCTTTATGAGCAGCCTCCTCAACCTCAGGTGAGAGGCCTATCCCAGGCTCAACGCTCTTGGGTTTGCAGCCTATTATGTAGACGATGCTGGGGAGAACCCCTAAGGCCTTGGCGAATCTCAGCAATCCCTCGAGACCCACTTCATGAAGTGTCAGCCTCGCCAGCGTCTCCACCTCCCCCTCATCCTCTATCTCAACCCTCATCATCTTCAGGGTTCCTGGGGCGCCCTCGAGGTCTATTGAGTCGAGGAAGATGACGGCGTCATAGTCAGCTAGGTCTGTGGCGATGGTGAGGCCTGCGGTTCCAATGTCTCTAACCTCGACGTCGGGTGGTAGAGGTCTCTGGGAGAGGAGGTCAACAACCCTTGAGCCGAAGCCGTTGTCTCCCATCAGCCTGTTTCCGACGCCTGCCACCAGAATCCTCATCATGGGGTGTAGGCCAACAGATTATAATTAGGTCTTCGAAGAGGGTCTGGATGTCGGCCATCATCCTCGCTGGGGGAGGGGGGAGGAGGCTGGGGAGGCCTAAACCCCTCGTGGAGCTCCATGGGAGACCCCTCATCTCCTACGCCGTGGAGGCGGCCTTAAAGGTGGCTGATGAAGTGATCGTCGTATCGGGGAGGGAGGTCTCCAAGGCTCTTAGGGATATACTCCCAGGAGGTGTGAAGCTCCTCGAAGACCTGGAGGAGGGGTATGGCCCCCTAATGGGTTTGTACACGGGATTGACGGCGGCTCATAGTTCCTATGCCCTAACCCTACCCTGTGACTCCCCCCTCCTGAGGGTTGAGGTTCTTAGACATCTCCTCGAGAGGGTTGAGGGATTCGACGTAGCCATCCCAAGATGGCCCAACGGCTACCTGGAACCCCTCCACGCAGCCTATAGGGTTGAGACATCCCTGAGG
>JAPDJB010000126.1 GCA_029259285.1 Candidatus Bathyarchaeota archaeon
CATTACGATCATCCCGGAGGCGTCGATGACCTTGGCATTATGCTCCGGGAGCTCCTCGACGATCTTGCCGTCCTTTATGTAGATGTCCATCTTCTCCCCGTTGACCTTGTTTATCGGGTCGTAGACGTATCCACCCTTTATGATGAGATTCATCTCATCACCTCCTCTATGATGAGGCTTAGAACCTCCACGTCGGGGAGGACTCCCTCAGGGGGCTCCAAGAGCTTCTTCAATCTTATCGGTATTCCATCCATCCTGTAGGCTGTCCCCTCAGCCTCTATGCCCGCAGCGGCCGTCGGGATGACGACTCGGCTGATGATGGAGGTCATACTCCTCTTCGGGTCGAGGACGATGGTGGGAATCTCAGCCAGCCGCCTCGCAGCCTTATAGGGGAGATGCGCCATGGGGTCTGAGGCGATGATCAAAGCCGCATCAGCCTCACCCCTGGAGAGGAGATCTACGGCTGTGTATTCACCTGGATTGTATCTCGGGTAGCCCCTGCTGAAGTCAACTGCATAGGGGTAGCCGGTCTGCCAAGTCGTCACCGTGTTAGCTCCAGCGACATTGTAATGCCCCCTCATGGGTATGAGGACGAACTTCGTGTGATGATTCAGATCGGCGACGAGGCCTATGGCGGCCTCTATGTTCATGTGCCGCCCCTCGCTCTGCGTCAGGCCTAGGCCGAAGAAGATGGCTCCGAATCGACTCTTCTTCATCCTCTCAGCCAGCTCGATGATGACATCCCTCGGAACACCCGAGACCTCATCGATGTCGAGGCTGTAGCCCCTGACGACGGCTCTAAGGGCTGAGAGGAGTTCATAGTCGCCTCCTGGCTTCACCTTAACGAAGAGGTCTGCCACCCGCTTCATCCTCGTCTCCCTAACGTCGACGGCCACCACATACCGATCTTTCCTGCCCCCAGAGGTGTATAGGCCTCTGGCCATCGCTGAGTATCTGGTTAGATGCCTTAGATGGGCCTCCAAGGGGTTGCATCCCCAGTAGATGATGAGGTCAGCCCTATTCCTCACGGTTCCCAAGGTGCACTTCGACTCTCCGAGGGTTTGGAGCGCAAGTATCGTCGGCCCATGGCAGACGGAGGCTGTGTTGTCGACGACGCCGCCTATGAGCTCTGCGAGCTCTATCGCCTTGGCTATGGCTCCGCACTCCGTGGAGCTGAGGCCGTAGATGAGGGGCCTCCTCGCCGATCCGAGTATCTCAGCCGCCTCCTCCACAGCCTCCTCAAGGGTGGCGGGCTTTCCGTCTATGAGGGGCCTCTCAACCCTATTCTCATGGTGGTGTAGGAGCTTCGATGTGGAGATGGCGCATCCATTCCGCACCTTAATGATCCGGTTATCCTCAACAGTTACCTCCAAGTCGTCGCAGAGGCATCCGCAGAAGGGGCAGACCACACTCCTATACACAGGCATCATGACTCACCCCTTCAACTCCCTTAGGAGCTCCTCCAGGGTTGGAGGCTCCCCCTCAGCCCTGCGGATCTCAGCCTCCACCCCCTTCACAGATGGTATGCCAGTCCCATGGGTCTCGGGGTCGAAGAGTCTATTAGCCCAGGGGCCTAGGGGTATGAAGGCCACGCCAACCTCGACGTCCTCTGAGAGCTTACACCAGACCCTCGTCGAGCCATGGAGCGTTGAGACCTCGACGGCTTCTCCCTCTTCAACGCCGATCCTCTCCGCATCTCTAGGATTTAGGAGGATGTAGTTGACGTTCCTCTGATAGCGTTCCGATGGCTTTCCGATCTCCTTTCCAACGCCCTGCTCGGCCGTCCTCCCCGTTATGAGGGTTACCGTTATCTCCACGGCCGATCCTCTCCTACTTAGACCCTTAGATGATGACTTAAGCCTTGTGAGACATAACCGGATAACTCTTATTGGCTTTAGGCCTAACTCCATCGGTGGTGTCTATTGCTCCTAAACCTATGGGATCTCCCAAGGCTTAAGGATATTCGGCGCAGGAAGATCTCAAGCCACGACCCAACGGGTGGAAATAGGGATTATGTCATGGTTCAGAGGGGTGAAACCTACACGCTGGCCGAGATTGAGGGAGCCGGATGCATCAAGCATATCTGGGTGACCATACGATGCAAGGATCGATGGCATCCAAGGAAGATCGTTCTCAGGATGTATTGGGACGGCGAGAGGGAGCCGAGCGTCGAGGCCCCCATCGGCGACTTCTTCGGCTTGGGGCATGGCATCTACAGGAACTTCGTCTCTCTGCCGCTGCAGATGGCCCCTGAGGATGGGAGGGGCCTAAACTCCTGGTGGCCCATGCCCTTCAGCGACGGAGCCAGAATCGAGGTTGAAAACGAATGCGACACCGAGATCAGCCATCTCTACTACCACATCGACTATGAGGAGTATGAGGAGCTCGATGGAGAGCTGGGGAGATTCCACGCAGCCTGGAGGAGGGAGAACCCAACCGACGGCCTGGATTACTCGCAGCCCATAGACTATAGGAGGATTTGGAGGGAGGAGAAGAACATCGATGGAGGCGGAAACTACCTCATCCTTGAAGCCGAGGGCAGAGGCCACTACGTCGGATGCCACGTCGACATCCATAATCTACGGGTGACGGATGAGTTCAACTGGTATGGGGAGGGGGATGAGATGATCTTCATCGACGGAGAACCTCTGCCGAGCATAGTTGGAACCGGAACCGAGGATTATTACTGCATGGCCTGGTGTCCAACACAGGAGTTCTGCACCCCCTTCTATGGGCTTCTCCTCCCAGGAGGCCCAAATTGGAGTGGGAAGATCAGCTGGTATAGGTATCACATCCTCGACCCAATATACTTCAGGGAGTCCATACGGGTGACGCTGGAGCATGGCCATGCGAACTGGAGGAGCGACGACATAAGCAGCACAGCCTACTGGTATCAGACCGAGCCCCATAAGAGGCCCTGGCCCCTCCTCCCTGTGGAGGAGCGGCTGCCGAGGGAGGAGCCATGAAGGTTGGAGTCTTCTCCCCAAACGATCCCAGGCCCTGGGTGAGGGTTGAGAACATAGACCACATGATCCACCGTGAAAAACTCCTCGTAGAGGCCCTGGAGAGAAACGGCGTTGAGGTTGTCAGGGGCGGAGAGGGATTGCCGAAGATGGATCAGATCGCATGGAACACGGAGCTGGTTAGGAGGCATATCAAACGCATCGCAGCCGAGAGGCCTATGGCCCTCATCATAAACCAAGGCTCCTGGACCTTCCCCTACGACACCGTCGACGCCGTCAAACTCTACGAAGCTGAGACAGGCGACATAGCTAGGGTCATCATCTTCAGCCATAAGGATCCGAGGGTTCCAGGCCTCGTCGCTGGGATGGCTGCCGGAGGCGCCCTCAACCGTATAGGGATTCCCTACTACCACGTCTACGGAGACATCGAGTCGGATCCCCGAGTCGTAGAGGAGTTGATGGCGGTTCTTCGCTTCTATGAGCGCAGAGCTGAGGCTGAGGGGGATGTGAAGAGGGCCGTAAAGGCGTTGAGGGGTCGGAAGTATCTCGCCCTCGGAGGCATGAGCCTCCGGATGCCTACGACGACGGCCGATGTGGATCAGTGGATGAAGCTCTTCGGTGTCACCTATGAAGCCCTCGACCAGTCGGAGCTGCTGGTAAGAGCCTGGAGGATGGTGGAGTGGGAGGGCAAACCAGGGGAGAGTCGATACTGCATACTCGACCCAAGGTTGGAGAGGGCTGCCGAGTATATCCGGAGGCATGGACGCATCGATTACAGCAGGGAGAAGTTGAGGAGCTTTGAGAAGCTCCTATACCAGCTCAGCCTCTACTATGCAGCCCTCGACCTCGTTGAGGAGTATAATGCAGACTTCCTCGGCGTCAAATGTCAGGATGAGCTGAGCGCCAGGGAGTGCACAGCCTGTCTTCTGTCGGCCTACCTAAACAACGATGTGGGGCCGGATGGCGAGCCTAAGCGGATTGTGCCGACGGCCTGTGAGAACGATATGGACTCTGCGCTCACCCAGCTCATCCTCCACCTGTTGACCGGCAAGCCCGCAGGCTTCGGAGACTTCAGGGATGTGGAGGAGGGCATCCTTACAATCATGAACTGTGGACAGCATCCACCCTACTTCTTCGGAGGCCCAGAGATGGACTCCAAGGCCAAGCTCGATTTGGCTGAGTATATGGGGCAGGAGGTCTTCTACGCCGCAGGGGGAAGCTCGGTGAGGGGGAGGACACCAGGCGGATATCTGATGACCATCGCCCGCTTAGCGAGGGAGAATCTGCGTTATCGACTTGTGGCGGCCGTCATCGAGACCGTTGATGTTGACCCCTCAGAGCATGAGCGCTACAACCCCTCCTGGCCCATCATCAAGGGCCGGATACCGATGCCAGATGAGGAGCTCATAGAGGTCTGGCCCTGCAATCACCTCGCCTTCACCTATGGGGATCTCACGCCGCATCTCGCCGAGCTGGCTCAAAGGCAGGATATAGGATTCATCATCTACGACGCCGATGGGAGACGTTATACGAAGCCGACGTAGGTGGAGGATATGGCGCTACTCCTGGGAACGGACATCGGAACCCTTGGAACGAAGTCGGTTCTCGTCGACGATGAGGGGCGTATCCTCGCCACGGCCTTCGAGGAGTATGGGGTTCTCACCCCAAGGCAGGGGTGGGCTGAGCAGTGGCCCGACGTCTGGGTTGAGGCTGCCTTCAAGACGATGAGGAGATGCATCGAAACTGCGGGGATAAACCCAGGAGATGTGGAGGGGGTCTGCATAAGCAGCCTCTACGGCGGAAGCGGAATCCCCTGTGATGAGGAGATGAGGCCTCTAAGGCCCTGCATCATCTGGGCTGACCGCAGAGCCGTGGAGGAGTGTCGATGGGTGGAGGAAAACGTCGGCCTTGATGCCATCTATGAGAGGACGGGGAATGTCATCGACCCCTACTATGGATATACGAAGATGCTTTGGATAAAGCGCCATGAACCCGACATCTGGAGTCGGATTCATAGGTTGATGACTCCAAACGGCTACTGCATCTACATGATGACGGGTGTCGAGAGCATAGACCTATCCAGCGCCGGAAACTATGGAGGCATCTTCGACATCCATCATCGAAATTGGTCTGAGGAACTCATGGAGCTCCTCGGCATACCAAGAGGCTTCTTCCCAGAGAAGCTCTACGAGTCGGATGAGGTAGTCGGCGAGGTCACCTCTGAGATCTCTAGGATGACGGGTTTGAAGCCTGGAACCCCCGTCTGCGCCGGAGGCATCGACGCCCCGATGAGCGCCCTCGCCGTGGGAGCCTTGGAGGATGGGGATGTCGCCGTTATGCTGGGAACCTCCATGTGTAATGGCTTCATAAGCCATAGCCTCCGGCTTTCACCGAGATTGGTGAACTTCCCCTACGTCGTTAATGGGCGGAGATGGCTCTACTCCTTCACAGGCGTCACAACGGCCGGCTACTGTGTAAGGTGGTTTAGGGATAACCTAGGTAGACTTGAAGTCCTCCTAGCCCCCGAGATCGGTATGGATGCCTACGCCCTCCTGGATAGGGAGGCTGAGACGGTTCCCCCAGGCTCTGAGGGGCTGATATTCCTGCCGCATATGATGGTGGGAGAGCGGGCGCCCTATTGGGATGAGCATCTCAGGGGAGGTCTGCTAGGATTGACGATCTATCATGGGAGGCGTCACATCTTTAGGGCCTTCCTTGAGGGAGTTGCCTATGCGGCTCGATACTGCCTGGAAGCCGCTGAGGAGGCTGGTCACCCGCTTAGAAGGCTGATGCTCGTGGATGGGGGTGCCAAGTCGAGGCTTTGGAGGCAGATAATGGCAGATGTAATCGGCGTTGAGATGCTCTACCTACCTAAGGCCGTCGGGGCGCCTCTTGGAGACGCCCTGCTTGCAGGGGTGTCCGTTGGGGTGATTGGAGGCTATGAAGCTATCTCGGGATGGCTTGGGGAGATGATGGAGGTGAAGCCAGATGAGGGGGTTAAGCCCCTCTACGATAGGTATTACCGCATCTATAAGCGCCTGTTAGAGGTGTGCGGCGGCGTCTTCATGGAGCTTGGATGAAGGCTTAATCCTCCCTCTCCTCCACGAAGATTGTGAAGAGGGCGGTTGTGAGGAAGCCGAGTATACCCGCAGTCCAGAAGGGGACTATATATCCGGATAGGGTGTATCCGAGAACCATCATCTTCTTCACGGCGTAGATCTTGGTGAGGTATCCCCCAACTATGGAGCCGATGAAGGTTCCAGCGTTGAGGAAGAGCTGCTGCAGGCCGAAGACGCTTCCCCTCGTCCCCTCCATCGCTAGATCGGCCTGTAAAGCCCTCATAGCCGGCATGGAGAGGCCGAAGACTAGGCTGATGAGCGATCCAACGATGAGGAGTATTAGATAACTCCTTATGAGGGGGATGATGAAGAAGGCGGTTCTCCCTATCAGGTAGCCGAATACGACGAAGGGCTTCCTCCTCCTAAACCTGTCGCTTAGATATCCCGCTAGGAGCGTCGTAGGCAGTGAGAGGAGGGCGAATATCGAGAAGAATATGCCGATATAGACCGGATCCTTCACTATCCTCTCTATTATGTATACGATCATCACCGTCTGGATGATCCCCATCGCGAAGCCATTTATGGCTCCATTGATATACATAACCCTCAAGCTTCTCGCAGCTCTCCTCGGGGTTTCCCTCAGCCTCCTCACCACCTCGCCGAATCTCTCTACGCGACCCCCACCTACAGATGGGAGGGAGAGCAGCGTTAGGAGGGAGGAGAGGGAGAGGAGTGCCAAGAGGACTATTGGGGTTTTGAGGGCGAAGATGAGGTCGCCGCCCCCCCTCATCGAGACGTAGAGCTTATAGATGGCGACTCCGAGGCTCGGCCCAAAGATCTGAGCTATCATCATCGAGGAGGCGTAGATGGAGATCGCCTTCCCCCTAGACCATCGAGGCGCTACATCGGCGAGGAGCGCCTCGGCCACGGGCCAGACCATCCCAGAGGCGATTCCCTGCAACGCCCTGAAGACTATGAAGAGGAGAAGGCTGTTCGAGAGGATGAATCCGAGGGCTGATGCCGTGTAGAGCGCCATACCTAGGAGGATGGTTCTCTTCTTCCCAATCACATCGCTTACAAATCCTATAGCCCCAGCCGTCGGAGCTCTGGTGATCATGAAGGCCGCGGTTAGGAAGCCGAGTTCGACGGCGCCCTCATGCGCCCTAATCATGCCGACGGAGAGCTCCGGCAGCTCTTTTAGGACACCCTTTATGGCGAGTATCAGATAGGGGAAGAGGGGGGAGAGCGCCGAGAAGCCTATATTGATGACGAAGGAGGCTGCGACTACGATTATGAGGGTTCTCCGAAAAATCTCCTCTCGCATTCTCCTCCCTTCCGAAGCTGCCTATTTAAACCTTATCAGAAGCAGAAAAATCAGGTGGTTATAGACCTTTTAATTATCTCGTGATTTACCTCCCCCGCGATGTAGGTGGCTCCGGTTCTGAGGCATGTTAAACCGACGACGGCTGGGGCGAAGAGCGCTGGATCTATCTGGGTGAAGTCGAAGTTCACGGCCTTATATATCTCGTAGGAGGGCTTCCCATACTCCTTCGAAGTCGAGGAGGGAGCCTTCTCAGCTAATTCCCTCAGCGTCTCCTCCTCCTCGTCGACGATGAAGTGGGTGACGCCGCCGTAGGTGAGGGCATCCTCAGCTCTGCCCATCGCCTTTCCCCAGTCGCTGTGAACAGGCATTATGGGGGCGTAGCCGACGCCATACTCCACCTTCTTCAAGTCTAGGCCTAGGATGTCGAGTCTGAAGAGTCCCGTCTCGACGACTCGACCTGATATCTGAACCATCCCCGCTATGGAGGTGGTTGAGGTCAAGAGTAGATAGAGGTCTCTCGGGTCTACACCGCATTTCTCAGCGATGAACCTTGCAGCCTCATCCGTCGGCTTCCTATCCGTCTCCAATAGCAGCACCGCCACATCGGCCTCATCCTTATACTCAATCTTCTGATAGACCTTCTTAGGCTTCAGGGCCAAGGCTCTCCCAGGGCCTGAAGCATCAGCCGTATAGTCTCCAGCCTTTATCCGCCATCCGGCCAGCTGGGCTCCGAAGAGGGCGATGGCTGGATGATCCGTTGAGACGACCACCGTCGGCAGTTTCAGTCCTCCATAGTCAGCATAGCCCAGACGCGCCTCTCCGGCTCCTCCCATCGCTATCCTGGTGACCATCAACCCCGCTGCGTATCCCCCAGGGGCCTCTAAACCTGTGTCGATGACGGTTGAGCCACAGGGGAGCTTTGAGACCTCGATGCGGTATAGCTCCGGCTTGGAGAGGAGTTCCTCCACCAGCTTATAGGCTAATCTATTGATGCTCAGCATCGCTCACACCTCCTATACGGGTTTGAGGATGAGGTTAAAAGGCCTCCGCTCCAGGGCCGAATCAACTACGGCTGTCAATTCTATTCTATAGCCTCAGCAGCCTCTCAACGGCCTCCTCGAAGGCTCTGCGGAGCTCCTCATCGAAGCCTATGAGGAGAACCTCCCTCAGCGGCGTCCCCTCGTCTATATGCCTCTTCAGCTCCTCCACCATCACCTCAGCTGCATCGGCTGCGGCTACCCCTCCGACGCCTGTTCCAAGACCTGGGAAG
>JAPDJB010000069.1 GCA_029259285.1 Candidatus Bathyarchaeota archaeon
CCTCAGGACTTCGTAGACGCCCTCATGAAGTTGAGGGAGGCCGTTGAGAGATACCTCCCCTCCATACGCCCCTCAGCCGAGTCCAGGGAGGGAGGCGGCTGAACCGATATATTTTTCCGTGTATATCGCTATAGGGGCAACGTGGCAACCCCCTTACATCCCCTCACAGACCCTTATGGAAGAGTTATAGATACGCTGAGGATCTCCGTGACTCAACGCTGCGACTTCAACTGCATCTACTGCCATAGGGAGGGGGAGAGGAATCCGAGGCGTGAACTCACCGTCGAGGAGATAGAGCGAATCGCCGCTGCCGCCTCCTCCCTAGGCATATCGAGATTCAAGATCACGGGGGGTGAACCCCTACTACGCGGAGACATCGCCGAGATCATCCAGGCCGTCAGCCCCCATGCGAAGGAGGTGTCGATGACGACGAATGGCTCGCACCTTGAAGCCCTAGCCCATAGGCTTAGGGAGGCTGGATTGGCGAGGGTGAATGTAAGCCTCCCCTCCATGAGGGGGGAGATCTTCAAGTTGATAACCGGCGTCGACGCCCTGAAACGCGTGTTGAGGGGGGTTGAAGCAGCCATAGACGCCGGATTGACACCGCTGAAGCTGAACATCGTCATCCTCAGAGGCCTGAACTCGGGGGAGATCCCAAGACTACTCGACTACTCCAGGGAGATTGGGGCAATCCTACAGCTCATAGAACTCCAGCCCCTGAGGAGGGGAAGCACTATCTGGAGGCGTCTCCACCTCGACCTTAAGCCCCTGGAGAAGCTCTTCGAGGCCGAGGCGGCGAGGATTGAGGAGAAGGGGGAGCAGAGCCGAAGGAGGTATCACCTCAAAAATGGAGCAGTCGTGGAGATCGTCAGGGGAGTTGAGAACCCAGAGTTCTGCCTCCACTGCCATAGGCTGAGGCTCACCTCCGACGGCTACCTCAAGCCCTGCCTGATGAGGGATGACAACCTCGTAGATCTCCTCCCCCTCCTCCCAGGAAACCCAGATGACGGCCTAATAGAGGCCTTCGAGGAGGCGATTAGAAGGCGTAGACCATACTGGGTGAGACAGCCATGAAGGTGAGGATCCTCTACTTCGCAAGGTTGAGGGAGACGCTGAGCATAGAGGAGGAAACCATCGAGCTTCCAGAGGGGACTACAGTTGAAACCCTATTGGGAATCCTCAAAAATCGTCATCAAGCCCTGAGGAGGCTTAGATTTCTGATATCCGTCAACGCGGAGTACGCCTCCCCGAATAGGGGGTTGAGGGAGGGGGATGTGATAGCTCTCTTCCCACCTGTAAGCGGTGGTTGATATGATCAAGTTGATGAGGGAAGAGCCATCCATCGATGAGGCCCTTCAAGGGCTTAGGCTTCGAAGGGTTGGAGCCATATCGATCTTCGTAGGTATAGTTCGAGGCGAGACTGGAGGCCGCGTCGTGGAGGCCCTAGAGATAGAGGCCTACGATGAGATGGCTCTAAAGGAGATGGAGAGGATTAGAGTTGAAGCCCTTAAGCAATTCAAGGTGGAGGAGGTGATCATCCTCCATAGGGTTGGAAGACTTAGAGTCGGTGAGATCATCCTCATAATCCTCGTCGCGGCGGCTCACAGGGATGAAGCCTTCAAAGCCTGCCGCTACGTCTTGGAGGAGTTGAAGAGGAGGGTTCCCCTATGGAAGAGGGAGATAACACCTATGGGGGCGACCTGGGTGGAGGGTGAAGGCGTTGAGGGATGCTGAGCCCATCAGGATGGTGGACATCTCCCAAAAGACGGTGGTTCATAGGGAGGCGGAGGCCGCTGGGAGGATCATACTGAAGCCTGAAACCCTCAAGGCTATTAAGGATGGAATGGTGGAGAAGGGTGATCCGCTCACCGTCGCCGAGGTGGCCGCCATACAGGCCGTGAAGCGAACGGCTGAACTCATACCCCTCTGCCACCCCATACCGATAACGGGTATAGACCTCAAATTCACCCTAGGCGAAGACCATGTCGATGTGAGATGCCGAGTTAAGGCAGAGTATAAGACCGGCGTCGAGATGGAGGCCCTCATAGGCGTAGCCGTAGCCCTCCTCACCATCTGGGATATGGTGAAGTACCTGGAGAAGGATGAGGGGGGGCAGTATCCCCATACATCCATCGTCGACATCAGGGTGGTGGAGAAGCTGAAGGGGTGAGCATCATGGAGGAGCATAGAAGGGATCAGCGCATCAGGGCCAACTTCGCCCTGTTGATAACGAGCGATGTCCGAACCCATAAGACCGATGAGACCGGTAGGACAGCCCGTCGACTATTGGAGGAGGCTGGACATAGAGTTGTAGCCCATCAAATCGTGGGAAACGACATCGAAGCGATTAGGAAGACGTTGAGGGGCTACTTGGAGGATGAGGGCATCGACGCCATCCTCATCAGCGGGGGAACAGGCGTCAGCTCTAAGGATAGAACCATAGAGGCTGTGGAGCCTCTCCTTGAGAGGGAGCTGCCAGGCTTCGGAGAGATCTTCAGGATGCTCAGCTACCAGGAGATCGGTGCCGCAGCCCTACTCAGCAGAGCTAAGGCCGGATTGTCAGCCGGTAAGCCCATCTTCTGTCTACCAGGCTCCGTCTCCGCCGTCAGGTTAGCCCTGGAGAAGTTGATCCTCCCCCTCATAGGGCATCTACTCTGGGAGGTGCGAAGATGACCCTCTTCAAGAGGCTTACACCAAGAGTTGAGGCCCTGAGACTCATCGAGGAGCATATCAGGCCCATAGAGAGGACAGAAACCCTCCCCCTAGAGGAGGCCTGTGGAAGAGGCCTCGCGGAGGATATCATATCCCCCATGGATATCCCACCCTTCGACAGGGCAGCCATGGATGGATACGCCGTGAGAGCTGAGGACACCTATGGAGCCTCAACCCACTCACCGAGGAGGCTTAAACTCATCGGAGTCCAAGGCGTGGGGGAACTCCATGAAAACGAGATAGGGCCAGGGGAGTGTATCCAAGTCTCTACGGGCAGCCCCCTCCCAGGGGGATGCGACGCCGTCGTTATGAGGGAATACGCCGAGGCCCATGGGGAATACATAGAGGTATACTCACCCGTCTACCCAGGCGCAAACATCTCCAAGAGGGGTGAGGACATCGGAAGGGGGGAAACCGTGGTCGAAGCCGGCGTCCAACTGACGCCTGCGAGGATTGGAGCCATAGCCGCCATAGGCATAGAGCGAGTGGAAGTCTATGAAAAGCCGAGGGTGGCGATCATAGCCACAGGCTCGGAGGTGAAGCCGCCAGGATCGAGGCTCAAGCCTGGGGAGATCTATGACATAAACTCCTATACACTCTCAGCCATCGTCTCCAGCCATGGCGGCATACCCATCAGAATGGGCATCATCCCCGACGATGTCGAGGCCTTGGAAAAGGCAATCGGCGAGGCGGTTGAAGGCTGCGACCTCATCGTTTTATCCGGTGGGAGCTCCGTAGGCACCGCGGATCTCCTGAGGGGCGTGGTGGAGAAGCTTGGCCGCATCGTATTTCACGGCCTCCAGATGAAGCCTGGGAAGCCCACCCTCTTCGCCCTCATCGAGGGTAAGCCCCTCCTCGGGATGCCAGGCTATCCGACATCATGCCTCAGTAATGCCTACCTCTTCCTCATCCCAGCCCTGAGAAGGATGGCGCACCTCCCACCCTACAGGCCTAGAACTATGAGGGCTAAGCTCTCAAGGCGTGTGGTGGCCTCCACGGGAAGGGAGCAGGTTCTCACCGTCCGCCTCATCAACGGAGAGGCACAACCCGTTTTCAAGGAGTCCGGAGCCATTACAAGTATGAGTAGAGCCGATGGCTATATCCTCATACCCATAGGGGTAGACGTCCTAGAGGAGGGGGAGGAGGTGGAGGTCTACCTATTCGAGGATATATGGGATTTCTCCTTGGGCCATCGCTTCACTCGTTAAAGTTAAAGGATTCACCCCGTAAGTGATAATAATGTCGTCATATAAGGATGTTATAGAATGGTTATTTAATCTAAGACGCTTCGGCTCTAAGCCAGGCCTTGAGAGAATCAGCTATCTCCTAAAGGCGTTGGATAATCCACATGAGAGATTTAGGGCCATCCACATAACCGGAACCAATGGTAAAGGCTCAACGACGGCGATGGCCGCCTCGATATTGAGATCCGCGGGATTCAAGGTGGGCATGTACACCTCACCCCACCTCTCCAGCTTCACTGAGAGGATCATCGTCGACGATGATCGAATACCTGTCAAGGAGGTTGTGAGACTCGTCGAAGAGATTAGACCCATAGCCGAGGAGATGGAGGAGAAGCCAGAGCTGGGGCATCCAACCTTCTTTGAAGTGACCACCGCGATCGGATTCGAATACTTCGCTGAGCAGGGCGTGGATCTCGCCGTGGTGGAGGTCGGCATGGGGGGGAAGCTCGATGCGACGAATGTGGTTCACTCCCTAGCCTCTGTGATCACGAATGTCAGCCTTGAGCATACCGAGGTTCTCGGGAAAACAGTCCTGGAGATAGCTGAGAAGAAGGCGGGGATCATAAAGGAGGGGGCACCCCTCATCACGGCGGCTGAGCAGCCGGAGGTGCTGAAACTCTTCGAGGAGATCTGCGGGGAGCGAGGATCCGAGATGTTCGTGGTTGGGAGGGATATCAGGTATAGGAGACTCCGCCACAGCCTGGAGGGGCAATGGTTCAACTTAGAGGGACTTAGGGGAGTCTACGAGAATCTCCACATAAGATTGCTGGGGCGTCATCAGCTTAGGAATGCCTCCTGCGCCGTGGGGGCGGTGGAGGCTCTAAGCCTCCACGGCATAGAGATCCCTGAGAAAGCCATTAGGGAAGGCTTATCGAGGGCTAGGTGGCCTGGAAGGCTTGAGGTGGTTCAGAGGAGACCCCTCGTCGTCCTAGACTGCGCCAAGGATCCAAAGGCTGCGGAGAATCTCAGCACGGTGATCCAAGAGGAGTTCGATTATAATAGGTTGATCATCGTAGTGAGCATCTCATCGGATAAGGATATACCATCGATGATCGACTCCCTCTCAAGGGTTGGAGACTACTTTATAGTGACTAGGCATGGAGTCATGGGGCGGGCCGCTGATCCTAACGTCATCGCCGGTGAGTTGAAGCGGAACTCCAAGCCCCATGAGATCGTGGAGGGGGTTGGAGAGGCCGTGGAGAGGGCGCTAGAGATGGCTGGGGAGGGGGACATGATACTCATCACAGGCTCCGTATTCACCGTTGGAGAGGCACGGGAGAGATGGTTTAAACCCCCAAACGAGATATGATGACCCACAATAGATCACCCAGAAGCCTGGGGATGAGGGCTATCCCCCTCATCTCCTCCCTCGCTGCCCTATATGCCGCCGTAAGCCTACTCCCAAGCTTCCCAATCATAGGAGTCGCCAGATCGAGGATCTCGATTGCTAGATCGCTGGAGATGAGCTATGGCATAATCCTCGGCCCCATCATCGGGCCCTTAACCGCGTTTCTAGGGGCGTTCATAGGGAAGATTTTAAGCATGGACTTCTTCGGCATATACTTCACACCCCTAGCCTTCATCTCCTCACTGACGGCGGCTGCGATGAGTAGGTATAGGGTGTTTAACATTAGGGGATGGATAGTAGCCTCATTTATCTCAATGATATTCATAATTTCTTGGTATGCGACCCCAATAGGTCGCAAAGCACCCCTTTATCCGATGCCTCATTTAATAGGCCTCATCATAATAATTACATGGAGGGACAAGATAGCCGGCTATATTCATAGTGGGGATAAAACGGAGATGGTAATGGGAGTTGCCTTATGCGGTTTCTCCTCAACCATGACTGGACATATGCTTGGAAACTTGATCTTTATGGCATTGCTATCTAATATAGCGTCGCCATCCTTCTTCATGGCGCTTTTACCCCTCTCAGTAATGGAGCGGTTAACGATCACGTTAATAGGGACGGTCATTGGGGTTCCTTTCATTTTAATTGTGAAGAGAAACTTTCCAAACCTCATCAGAAATATGGGGACATAGAGCTTTATTTTTGGTGAGAGAAGTGAGGGATGTGCCGGAGCTTGTGAGAGTCAGCATAGGAACAGCGGCCATCCTAGGCTTGGAAGAGAGATGGCTCAGCGCTGAACCATCGACGGCCTATCTGATGACCTACACCGAGGGGCGATGCACAGCCAACTGCGCCTTCTGCCCCCAGGCTAGGGAGAGCACCGCAAGCCAAGACCTACTATCCAGAGTCCTATGGCCGCCCTTTAAAACGGGGGAAGTCCTAAAGGCCCTCAGAGGCGGGAGGTCTAGGGGGCTTAAGAGGATCTGTTTACAGGTCATAAACTATCCAGGCTTCCTAGACGACGTTATGGAGCTTCTAAAAGCCATAAGGGGGGTGACAGACCTCCCAATCTCCCTGGACACCCCTCCGATAGGGCTCAAAGCCCTGGGGGAGCTATTGGAGCTAGGCGTTGAGAGGGTCTGCATCCCCATCGATGCGGCGACACCTAGAATCTTCGAAGCCGTCAAGGGGAGAGGGGTCGGAGGCCCCTACACCTGGACTGGACACCTGAAGGCGCTGGAGGACGCCCTAAAGGTCTTCGGGAGGGGAAGGGTGACGACCCACCTCATCATAGGGCTTGGGGAGACGGAGCGGGAGGCGGTGAGGCTGATCCAGGATATGTGGAATAGAGGCATATTGACCGGACTCTTCGCCCTCACCCCAATACCAGGAACAAGGCTGGAAGATCATCCCCCACCTCCCCTCGACGCCTATAGGCGTATACAGGTAGCCCGATATCTCATCGTCCACGGGTTGACTCGATATGGGGATATGGCCTTCGATTGGGAGGGGAGAATCATCGACTTCGGCCTAGAACCCAAAAGGCTGGTGGAACTCCTCTCCAGCGGCGAGGCCTTCCAGACCTCCGGATGCCCAGGATGTAATAGGCCTTATTACAATGAGAGGCCGAGTGGCCCCCTATACAACTATCCTCGACCCCTGAGGGGGGACGAAATCGATAAGGAGGTTGAAGCCCTCTTGAGAATGATATGGAGAGGTGGCGCCTACTAGACCTCCATGTGGCTGATGCCTACACCCAGATGGCGTTAGATGAGGCGATCCTCAGGGCCGTAGGCGAGGGGAAGGCGCCGAAGACGATTAGACTTTATAGGTGGAGGCCCTCAGCCGTCTCCATCGGCTACTTCCAGAGCGTCGAGGAGGAGGTCGACCTGGAGGCCTGTCAAAGGCTGGGCGTCGACGTCGTTCGAAGAATCACGGGGGGTGGAGCCGTCTACCACGACTACGACGGAGAGATAACCTACAGCCTCATAGCCCCCGAGGCTGACCCCAAGATTCCCAGGGATATACCGGAATCCTATCGGGTGATCTGCGGCTGTCTCGTCAGGGCCTTTGAGCATCTCGGCCTCCAGGCCGAGTTTAGGCCGATAAACGACATCCTCATCAGAGGCCGCAAGGTCTCGGGGAACGCCCAGACGAGACGTCGAGGCGTTGTGCTCCAGCATGGAACCATCCTCATAGACTGCGACGTAAAGAGGATGTTCACAGTCCTAAAGGTGTCGGAGGAGAAGCTTAGGGATAAGCTCATCAAGGCTGTGGAGGAGAGGGTGACAAGCCTACGCCGAGAGCTTGGGCGATCGGTCTCCTTCAAGGAGGTGAGGGACGCCCTGGTTAGAGGCTTCGAGGAGGGGTTGAAGATAGAGCTTGAGCAGGGAGAGCCGTCGAAGTATGAACTCAAGTTGATGGAGGAGCTTCGTGAAAGGTATAGGTCTGGGGAGTGGCTCTTCCTCAGGTGAAGGACTTGGAGATGAAGCCAGTCGCAGAGGCCAGGGGTGTCGAGGTTTACTGCCCGATAGATGGATGGATCTCCTTCTTCAACAGCCCCTACCCAGCTCATAAATCCATGACGGGCATCGACATCTACCCAGGACTGGAGTATGGAGAGGTTGCCCCCTCACCCATCGAGGGCCGCCTCATCGCCGTCAGGCGAGTTAAGGCCCCGAGGGGGCGGCTCTTCAGGGATGCCGGATATGATGTCCTCACACTCTACGAGAGCGCCGAGAATCCCAGGGTCATCGTGAAGATGCTCCACCTCGAACCCATAATAGATGTCGGGGAGAGAATAGGCGTCGGCGACGAGCTGGGCCTCCTCTTAAGATCCGGATACTTCGACTTCTGGACATCCCCCCACATACACATCGAGGTGAGAGATCCCTCAGACCCCATTAGGGCGAGGGGCGGACACCCCTTCAAGAGGCTTCTAAGACCCGAGATCAGAGATCCACCCGAGGAGCTGAGGGGGAGAGTCATCGAGGCTAGGCCTGAATACCTCCTATTAGAGCTGGAGGGACATCGAGGGGGCTTAGCCGCCAGGATTGATGGAGTCCCCATACTCCTAGATGGAGGTATTCCCACTACGGCTTTCTAGGCCTCCACGCCTCTACACCAATAGAGGGAGAAGTGGTAAGGCTCTGCGGGAAAA
>JAPDJB010000125.1 GCA_029259285.1 Candidatus Bathyarchaeota archaeon
CAGGCCTAGGCCGCGTGTAATGCGTCGTCCCATCTGGGTTGGCGGCCCTCGTCTCGCTTGGCACGCCCTCCAGGGCCTCTACGGCTCTCTCCAGCACGGCCTTTAAGGCCCTCCTACACCGCTCAGCCTCCCCCGCGATGATGACGATGGCGTCTCCAGGCTCAGCATCCACCCGCCTGCGGAGGGCCTCCACCTCCTCTGCTGTGACATCGTATCCTGGAAGCTCATCCGTGTGGAGTATCCCCTCAACGCCTCCCCAGAACTTGGCCCTGTCAGCCATCTCTGTTCCAAGGCGTCTCCCAGGGCATAGCTCCCTACCCAGGAGGCCCCCGAACCTTGGAAGCCTCAAGGCGTAGATGCGACCCTTACGCTTCAGCTCCCTCCGCAGTATTCGGCATCTCGTCCCCCTGAAGAGGTCTGAGACATCAACCGGCTCCAGGCCTTCGAGATCCTCAGGCTTTAGGCCTCGACTTCTAAGCTCCTCAGCGATCTCCAGCAGCCTCAGCTGCCTCATGGCTTCATATTCGACGACCTTCTCGACGAGGTCTAGCTCCTGAACCCCCTTAATCTCGATGAGGGCGCCGCCCCTTATGGAGATGTTTAGATCCTGCCTTATGGTTCCGAGGCCTCTACGGACTCGCCCCGTGGCTCTTAGAATTCTGCCTATGGCGTGGGCCACCTTCCTCGCCTCAGAGGGAGACCTGATCTCAGGGGCCGTCGTCACCTCTATGAGGGGGATGCCCAATCTATCGATGCGGTATCTGACGACTCCACCCTCCTCGGCGATCTTCCTCGCCGCATCCTCCTCGAGGCATATCTGCTCCAGATGGATACGTCTACCCTCAACCTCGATCTCTCCTCCGAGGGCGACGACGCATGTTCTCTGGAATCCCGTCGTGTTTGAGCCGTCGACGACGATCTTACGCATAACGTGAACCTCGTCGACGGGCTGGGCGCCCACCATCAGGGCGAAGGTGAGGCAGATGTCGAGGGCCTCATCGTTCAGCGGCCCTGGAGGCTCCTCATCCATCTCCACGAGGCAGCTAGTCTCCCTATTGGCCTCGTAGACGATGGTCTTACCCTTCAGGAACTCGAAGAGGGCTGCGGGGTCAACCTCACCCAGCTCGCTCTGGCTGGGCCTTAGACGGCGGACGAAGGTGTATTCAGGCTCCTCCCTGAACAGCTTAGGGGGGCAGTGGCAGAAGAGCTTATGCCTCGTATCCAGCTCCTGGTGAACCTCCAATCCCACCTTTAGGCCGATGGCCTCATAGTCGATCTTCATGGCCTCACCTCCTCGTATAGGGTGCGATCCGAGTATTCCCCTGCGATGTTCCTCCGCATCAACTCTAGGGCCTCCTCCCTCGATGAGGAGACGCCGAGCGCCCACATCAACTTCACCAGAGCCGTCTCAGGCAGCATATCTCCGAGGGGTTCGACGCCGATCTGCTGGAGTTCGCGGCCCGTCGTATAGACGTTCATATTCACCCTCCCCCAGATGCACTGTGATGTCATCCCAACGATGAGACCCTCCTTAACCGCCCTCCTCAAGGGGGTGTAGCACTTTGAGCCTACATGGCCGAGGCCTGTTCCCTCGAGGATTATACCCCTATAACCCTCATCGACAAGCCATTCGATGAGGGATGGATTGAAGCCTGGATGGAACTTTATGAGGGCGACCCGCTCATCGAAGCGATCTTTAAGCTCAAGCTCCCCATCCCCCCTAGGCCTATAATCCTCGGCGATCATCTCAACTCGGCCCTTGACAACCCTCGCCAGGGGCCTGGCGTTCACAGACCTGAAGGCGTATCGGCTGCTGGTGTGACACTTCCTCACCTTAGTCCCCCTATGCAGAGCTATGCTGGTGTCCGACGTGGTCTCATGCATCGCCACGACCACCTCGGCGAAGGGTGCGTAGGCCGCAGCCGTGACGGCTCCTATGAGGTTTGTAGCCGCATCGGAGCTTGGCCTGTCGGAGCTCCTCTGGGAGCCGACGAAGATCACTGGGACTGGGAGGTTTCTTAGGGCGAAGCTGAGGGCTGCTGCTGAGTATCCCATCGTGTCGGTTCCATGGGTGATGACGACTCCCTCGACTCCGGATTTGATCTTCTCAGCCACCTTCCTCGCCATCTCCGACCAGTGCTGAGCCTCTATGTTCTCGCTGAAGAGGCTGTATAGGATGTCGGCCTCTAGGAGGGCGATGTCAGCCAGCTCTGGGACTATGCTTAGGAGGTCTCTGGAGGAGATGGCTGCGTGGACTCCTCCGGTGACATAGTCAACCCTGCTGGCTATGGTTCCACCTGTGCTGATGATGCTCACCTTCGGTAGGCCGCCCCTCTGCTCCGGCAGGGGTAGAGGCCTGAACTCGGGTTTGACGGCGGCTCCCAGCCTCGTGACCCTCATCGAGGGATCGTAGGCGACGCCTATGTTGTATCCGCTCCTCAGCTTCAGAACGAGATGCCATTCATCTGCTGTCTCAAGCCTTGGCATCAGGTATCCCTCGTAGATGCGGCCGCCCTTCTCAACTCTGATGAGGTCTCCTATGTCGACGCCGCTCCTCTCTAGAAGCAACCTGAGAGGCCCCCTATAACCCTGGAGGTTTGGCATCATTCTCACCTCTCATAGCATTCTGAGGTAGATTCGCTTCTCCGCTTCACAGCGCTCCACGTCTATTAGATTGGTGAACTCCTCATATAGGCGCTTCATTCGTTCATCCCCCTCCACCGCCTCCTTAACCTTCAGGTAGTGCTCCTCATCCCTGAAGTGCTCTATCTCCATCCAGTGGCTTGGGTCTTTAGCATCCCTATATAGCTCTATGCTTAGGCATCCATGTTCGAGGCATATCTCCATCGCCCTCCTCTCCAGGAGGACGTACTCCCTAGCCTTCTCAGGGGGCACTTTATAGTGGTATACGACGATGAACAAGGCCCTCCGAGTATTGAGGGTTCTAAGGTGATAAAGCTCTAACTCAGCAGCTTAGACATATAGACGCTGTCTCGATGATAGCCGAGCCTTGCGTAATATGGCTTGGTTCCTAGGGCGCTCATCACCGCCAGCTTCCTGGCGTCATACCTCTCCAGGGCCACCCTCTCAGCCTCCTCCATGAGGATCTCGCCCCAACCCCTATGCTGCCAGGCCTCCTTTGGCTGCTCCCCGACGGGAACCATGGGGCCGTATACGTGGAGCTCCCGAACTATCGCCGTGCGACCCCTAAGCTCAGGTCTATGAACATGCTCGGAGGGGATTCTCAGCCTCAACAATCCGATGAGGACATCGGCCTCGGGATCCTCCACAGATATGAAGTCCTCCAACCCTCCCGACGCCTCATAGACCCTATGAATCACCCTGATCCCCTCTGGGTCTGGCTCAACGCCCTCCCGTCGACGTTGACCAACCTCTCGACATCTTATACATCGACATCTAAGGCCGAGGCTCTGCATACGCCTCCAGACCAGCTGCCTTAGATTGCTCTTCTTCACGCCAGCGACAATGAGCCTTGAGGGTATATCCCGTTGAACCCTCATGATTCTAATCCACGGCGGAACTAGGGACTTCACCTGAGCTAGGAGCTCCACAGCCTCCTCCGTCTCCAGCGGCCTATATAGGCCCTGACGCCACCACTCATAGAGCCTCGTCCCCCTCAGGACTAGGGTTGGATAGATCTTCAACATATCCGGCCTGAAGTCTGGATCCTCGAAGATGCGTCTGAATCCCTCCAAGTCCCGCTCCGGAGATGAGCCTGGGAGACCAGGCATCATGTGATAGCAGACCTTAAGCCCAGAGTCCTTCAGGATTCCCGTCGCCTCGATGACATCCTCAACGCTGTGACCCCTATCCACTAGTCTATAGATGTCGTCATAGACGTTCTGGACGCCGATCTCAACCCTAGTGACCCCCATCTCCAGCAGCCTATCCACAACCTCACGGCCAGCCCAGTCGGGCCTCGTCTCAACGGTGATGCCGACGTTCCTTATGCCGACAGCCTCCTCCGCCAGGGCCTTAACCTCCTCGAAGCTTCCGGCTCTTCGACCCACGAGGGCTTCTAGGCAGCCCTTGATGAACCATCTTTGATAGCTCAGCGGCGCGGCGGGGAAGGTTCCACCCATTATGATAAGCTCAACCTTATCGACCCTATGCCCTATCGACTCCAGCTGTCTAACCCTGCTTGAGACCTGGAGGTGGGGATCATACCTGCTCTGGATTCCCCTCATCGATGCGGGTTCATGCCCCGTATAGCTCTGGGGAACCCCCTCCTCTGGGCCTCCAGGGCAGTAGGCGCATCGTCCATGGGGGCAGGCTCGGGGCTTAGTCATCGCTGCGATGACGACGACTCCGCTTAGGGTTCTCACAACCTTACGTCTAAGAAGCTCCCTGAGATGCTCCTCACCAGGCCTCAGGGCTGCCAGAAGCTCGGAGTTTCCAGGTATACGTCTAAGCCCCCGCTCACGGCATACCTCAAGCTTAACCCTGTTGACATCCTCCTTAGTGGGCTGTGGGATCTCTAGAAGCCTATCGATGATGACCCTGAGGGCCTCATAATCGGCGGCCATAACCCCCTATCTGCCCTGCTCCTCCTGCCCATAGATCATGGGGTAGAGGATTCTCACCCTATAGTTACGCCTATTCCTACGCCTTGGAAACGGCCTTGTTCGGGGTATAGGCTCGATCTTCGGCGTCTGAGACCGAACCTTACCCGCCTTCGTCAGAGACCCATGCGTCGGCATGGCAACCGGTAGGGCTATCGCTTTGACTTCTATAAACCTTTCTAGGGTTGAAGGGGGCGTCATGCCCTGGAATGACCAGTGATGGATCCAGATCTCTAATCCTCCTTAGACTCTCAACGGCCATCTCTGGGTCGTAGTTTATGGAGACCACTGAGGGGGGTCTCAGCTCCAATAGGTCTTCCTTGACGATGATGGCGTCCCCAGCGCAGATGACTCGTCCCTTAGGGGTTTCGGCGACAACGGAGATGCTTCCAGGCGTGTGGCCAGGGGTCTCGATGACCTTAACGTTGCCTGTCAACTCCTTGTCGCCCCTGATGGCCTCGACATCCATGATGCTGAAGTAGGCGTCAGCGAACTCAGGCCAGTAGAGCCGGCGGAAATACTCGATCTCAGCCTCATGAATTATGAGGGGTTTACCCCTGAAGAGGTAGTTACACTCAACGTGATCATAGTGGCAGTGGGTGTTCACAACTATGTCGATGTCCTCGGGCTTAAGCCCGAGCTGAGCCAGCCTCCTCTGCATCGCCCCATACCGGCCCAGCTGCAATATCCCAGGGTCTACAAGGATGTTTAGGCCCTCATCCCTGATGAGCACCGTATTCGTGGAGCCTATGTTGAAGACCAATCCCCCATAGACCTCCGAGACCTCAGGCTCAGGCATTGGGGTCAGGGGCCATCGGAGGCTGAGGATCGGATGCCCCCCATAGACGCCGAATTGGAGGTAGAAGCAGTGGAAGAGTATCTCAACCTCCGCCAAGATCTACACCAGTTAGGGATCAAGGGATGACTGTTTAAAGCCTTCCAACATGTGCGATGAAAAACATCCTCTACTCCTCTAGGGGTGTAGACCTGCCGGAGGGGTCTAGATGGCGGCGGCCGAACTCGTCTAAAACCCTGCGTAGCATCTCGCCGTTGAAGACTGGGCCGTCTCGGCACACCCTGTAGGGGCCGATGGCGCAGCTGCCGCAGAGGCCGATGGCGCATTTCATGTATCGCTCAAGACTCACCTGGATGGGGAGGCCACGTCGCTCGGCGGCTCTATAGATGGCTGCCATCATCGCCTCTGGGCCGCAGGCGTAGACGGCGTCGAAGCATCCCTCGTCTAGAAGCCTCTCGGCATACTTCGAGGCGGGGCCGCTGAAGCCTAGGGAGCCGTCGTCCGTCGCGATGTGAAGCTTGGAGCCGAGGAGCCTCCTAAGCCTATTTAGGAAGAGGAGTCTATCCCTTGTTCTGGCGCCGAGGATCAGCGTAGGCTTCAGGCCTCTGCTCAGCATCTCCTCCACTAGGGGCTTCATGGGCGCCACCCCCGTTCCACCTGCGACGAGGAGGGGTTTCTCACCCATCAGGGTGAAGCCTCTTCCGAAGGGGCCTCTAATCATGATGAGATCCCCCTCACCGAGGGATGTCAGCCTCCTCGAAGTTAGGCCTACGGCCTTAACCGTTATGGAGGACTCCCCGCCGATGGTGGAGAGGGACATGGGAACCTCCTCCATCCCAGGAGGCCAAACCATGATGAACTGTCCAGGCTGGGCTTTCCTGCAGAGGGCGTCTCTGAAGTAGAGGGTTGAAAACCCCTCCGCCTCCTCGACCACCCTTAGAATCCTAACGGCCCTATGGGCCTCAGCTCTCATGCGCCAATCCGACAAGCTCTGAGACCCCCCTAAAGCCATTCTCCTCAAGGTAACTCCTCAAACCCATGTTGATCTCCCTGAAGACCCTTAGGCCTCGGGTCATGATGGCCGTCCCAACCTGTAGGGCTGAGGCTCCGGCGAGGAGATACTCGACGGCATCCCTCCAGGTTGTGATGCCTCCACAGCCTATGATGGGGATCTCAACCGCCTCGTAGATCTCCCAGACGCATCTTAGGGCGACGGGCTTCAAAGCCGGCCCTGAGAGGCCTCCGGTGACATTCGACAGTATCGGCCGGCGGGCCTCGACGCTGAGGGCCGTCGCCCTCAACGTGTTGACGGCTGTCAATCCATCTGCTCCACCCCTCTCGGCGGCCCTGGCGATCTCGGTGATGTCGGAGACATTCGGCGACAGCTTCACGAAGAGGGGTTTGTCGACGCATCCCTTGACGGCCTCCGTCACCCGTTTAACAGCCCCTGGGTCGCTGCCTAGGATGCCGACGCCCTCGACGTTTGGGCAGCTGCAGTTCAGCTCTAAGGCGTCGACGCCGGCCTCCGACAACTTTGAGGCCACCTCCACGAATTCGTCGAGGGTTTCTCCGAAGAAGCTGGCGATGACGGGTATATCCCAAGCCCTCAGCTTCTCCAATTCCCCTAGGAAGTATTCGACACCTGGATTTGGCAGCCCCATGGCGTTTATGAGGCCCCCCTCAACGATGGCGACCGTTGGATTCGGGTGGCCCATCCTCGGTTTTAGGCCTATGCTCTTGGTGACGACGGCTCCAGCCCCCTCCTCATAGACCCTTCGGAGCAGGTCAGCCGTCAATCCAAGTATTCCAGCGGCGTTCATCACCGGATTTCTCAGGTTTAAACCCCCGATTTCCATGGCTAACCTTATCTCAACCATCCCCATCAAACTAAGCGTGTATCAAGATAAGCCTTCGGAGACCATCCACCTCGTCGACACCCTCCTAGGCCTCTTCGCCCTAGATGAGGGGGGAGAGATCATCGATTACATCCTCTATCCCAGGGAGGTGGAGGCGATCGCCGAGGCTCTTGAGGGGCATCTAAGGGGAGAGCCGACCAGATGGCTTGGGGAACTCCTCAAGGGGCTTAAGGAGAGGGGCATAAGGAGGGTGACCACCTCGAATAGGGGTTTAGCGGAGGCCTCCATGAAGCTAGGATTCAAGGCAAAGTTCAAGGTCTCCGAAGCTGAGAGAAGGCTTCGAGGGCGACTCGCCGAGCTGGGGGTGAAGCTAGGCGTCCTGGATCACCCCCTAGAGCTCCATCATCTAAGCCACAGGGTCTCCGAGTATCTCACCAGGAGGAGGATGTCCAGGGCTTTAGCTGAGAGGGAAACCCATATCTCCCACGCGGTTCACCTCCTAGCCAACCTCGATAAGGCTCTCAACGCCCTAAGCAGCAACCTCCGAGAGTGGTATGGAGCCCACTTCCCAGAGCTCAGCCACCTAGTGGCCGATCACGAGACCTACGCCAAGATAATCGCGGAGCTGGGTGGCAGAGAGGATATGGAGGCTGAAAGGTTGAGGCGTATAGGCATATCAGCTGAGCGCTCCGAGCGGATCGCCTCCTCAGCCCACTCCTCCCTCGGAGCTCCACTTGGAGAGGGCGACCTGGAGGCCTTGAGGGAGCTGGCTGGGGTGATCCTCAAACTCTACGGGTATAGGCGGCATCTGGAGGATTATCTATCAGCCTTGATGGAGGAGGTGGCTCCAAACCTCTCAAGGGTGGCGGGATCGATCCTGGCGGCGAAGCTGGTGGAGAAGGCTGGGGGGCTGAGGAGGCTGGCTATGATGCCGAGCGGCAAGATACAGCTCCTAGGCGCCGAGAAGGCCCTCTTCAGAGCCTTGCGG
>JAPDJB010000146.1 GCA_029259285.1 Candidatus Bathyarchaeota archaeon
TAAATATGTTTTACCCGGAATCCCGCTTACACGCATCATGCCAGTCGAAAAGCTTGTTGAAAGCTTCAATCCAGATGATCAAGCTCAAAGGCTGTGTGACTTATGCGGAAGAGTAGTTTCAGACTATGTTCTGCTTGGCAACCATGCCGTTCACCCGAATTGCGCCAAACGCTTCTGGCAGATGGCATTCGACATTTTCCATTTTGCAGAAGCCATGGTAAAAGGTGGAAAAGAAATGCAAAAGAAGGAAAAACCTGAAAAAAGTGCTGAAAGCCAAGAAGAAGCTGAAAACTCAGTTTGCGAAGAGAAGGCTATTGCAAGCCATGAAACTCCAAAAGCCTCCGAAGACTACGCATGGGATGCAGACGCTGCAGAGAAGCGGATACGCAGATGGGCTGGAGGACCGGAAAAAGAAAACATTGACTGGAGCAAGTACCGCCAAGCATTCGCATGGTATAACGAGTCGGATCCAGAAAACTTCGGCAGCTACAAGCTTCCCCACCACGACGTGGCTGATGGGAAGCTCGTGGTCCATAGACGCGGCGTCATTGCCGCTATGCAAGCTTTGCTCGGCGCGAGGGGAGGCGTCGACATCCCTGAGGGCGATCGAAGGGCAGTCTATGAGCATCTCGCAGGCCACTATAGGGAGTTTGGGCGTGAACCCCCAGAGTTCAGGGCCTCATGGTCTACCTACATGGAGGGGGATTCAGGCCTCGGGGTTGAGCAGGAGGGGGGAGGAGTAGAGGAGATGGATGTAGAAGGGCTGAGAGCCGAGGTGGAGTCGCTGCGGAGGAGAATTGAACGGGTTGAGAGGCTTCTTGAGGCCTCACAGATGCCTAAGGCGAGACCCAACGGCCTAGACGAGGTGGGATCGGCGATGGAGGAGGCTCGGCTGAGGCTCTTCGGATATAGGAGGGACAGCTGATGGCCGCCGGCGACATCAAATACGAGTATGGTCTATGGCTGCTCCCCGTCAGCAAGACCGCGGAGGCTGACATCTCTAAGGGGCAGCTCGTCTCCCTCAGCGATGGCGTCCCCGCGGCGGCTGGAGACCACGCCCCCTTCGGCGTAGCCATAGAGGACATAGCATCAGGCGAGGATATGAGGGGGAAGATCATCATCAGCGGCGTCGTGGAGGTCGTGGCCGGAGGCCCAATATCGGCTCTGAGCTACGTGAAGGCTGGAGACGGCGGCAAGGTCGTCGACTACGTCGAGGGAACCGACGCCGAGAGCCTTATCGCGGGGATAGCCCTCGACGCAGCGGCGGGAGACGGCGACATCATAAGGCTGCTCCTGAGGTGAGAGGATGACGGGCATCAGGGTTTGGAGATCCCCACTCACAGGCGGCTACTATAGGCAGAGGAGGCCGATGGTCTTCGAGGCTCAGGCCCTGACGCCTAGCGATGTCGAGGCCATAGAGGCCGCAACGGTTCTCGACGAGGTCATCGGCCTCGCCCGACCCCAGTATAGGCTGAGAAGGATATGCCGTGAGGTGAGGATGGAGCGCCTAACAGCTAGGGTCGACATCGCCAGGGGGCTGACGGGGCAGGAGAAGGTTCCGCCGATGGTGGAGGCCGAGCTATCGGCTGAGACCTATGAGAGCATAGACTTCAACCTCTGGAAGAACGTCGTCCACGTCGTCATAAGCGATGAAGCCAGGATGAGGGCCGCCCACGACATCCTACGGCTGCATGTGGAGGATGCGGCGAGAGAGCTGGCACGGATGGAGAATAAGCAGATCGCAGAGGAACTCGCTAAGGCCCCTGAGGTCTCAGCCTCAGGCCCCTGGGACTCGATGACCGGAGGCGTAAGCGACTACAACCCCTTCAACGACCTCCTCAACGTCTTCAACACCCTGAAGGCTGAGGGATATGAACCAGACTACGCCGTCATGCATCCCAAGACGTGGGGAGGCTTCATCACGAACACCTATGTCCGAGACCTAGTCCAGGCGGGGGTCGCAGCCCTAGGCAGGGAGAGCGGCGAGTTCACCATTCCAGGCTACCCCTCGGTGAGGGTTGTCGTCGACCATGCGGTGACGCCGGAGACCAGCTGCTACGTGCTCTGCTCAACGGCTCCGGTCATTGTCCTAGGCGTCGGGCCGACGGAGGCTGCCCAGTATAGGGATGAGCGAGCCGGCTATTACGCCTACATCATAAGGCAGTGGCTCCAGCCGAGGCTCATCGTCGAGGAGGCCGTTATGGAGATAACGGGGGCGCATAGCTAACCCCCTCTTTTTCTCAGAGTCTCCGATTGGTTAAGCGCTTTAACCTAAATGGGGGTGGGAGGCTGTCCTACTCGGAGCCGAGTGATGTGAGGATGCTCATAGAGACCGCCCTCAGCGACGATGAGATAGCTGAGATCATAGAGCTATGCGACGCGGAGATTGACCGTAGAATAGGCCCCCAAGACCCTTCGGATCCCCTCATCAGGAGGCTGTCATCCCTCCTGGCTGCTAGAACCATTAAGTTGAGAGAGCCGAAGGCGAGGGCCATCGGGGAATACCGAGAGGAGTCCGGAGACGTATTAGACATCTGGGAGCGTGAGATCGAGCGCATCTATAGGCTCTATGAGGCCTTCAAATTCTCATCGACGAGTTATCGATACATGGAGGAGTCTAGGCCTTGAGGGATGACCCATGCGCACCGCCTTCGATGAAACGCTGAGGGCTATCTCAATCATCTTAAGCCTCCTCAACTCGGAGTCGAGGAGGTGGACAGCTCTCCACATGGAGGCGATAGCTGAGGGAGTCTCGCCCAGTGCCTTCAGAAACATCCTGAGATGGCTGCTTAGACACGGATACGTTGAGAGGCCTAAGCGAGGCGTCTATAGGGCCACGGAGAGGGGGAGAAAACTCCTTGAGGCCCTACCCTGGAGAAGGCGATGTAGACAGACGAGGCTGGATGAATACATCGAGTCCTAATCATGGGTGATGGGTCGACTCTACACCATAAGATTTCAGTGAAGATACCCATATTGAGTAAAACCTTAATATCAAAACCCCGCTTATTCGAAACACACGGAGGATTCCGGTTGGCCGAGATGATCGATGAGGTGCTGGAGAGAAGTCTTGGGAAGACGGTGTTGATAAAGCTGAGAAGCGGGCGGATACTGAGGGGAGTCCTAGAGGGCTTTGATCAACATATAAACCTCGTCCTACGAGATGCGGAGGATATCAGCGACCCCGAGAACGTGGAGAAGATTGGAACCATAATTCTGAGGGGAGACAACGTAGTTATGATCTCGCCTCCACCTTAAGGTGATTCTCCATGCCGACTAAGCATGCCATCCATCATGGGAAGAGGGTTCACATCCGTTGTAGACGATGCGGCCGGAGGGCGTATCATATAAGGAAGAAGCGCTGCGCGGCCTGCGGCTTCGGGGCTTCAAAGAGGCTGAGGAGATACTCATGGAGTCGTAAGACCCTGAATCGATCGAGGAGAATAGTGTGAGGAAAATCATGGGAGATTTCTGATAGCTAGATCTTGAGTAGCTGTGGATATCTGAAGAGGCTGTCAGCCGCTATTGTGACCAGCCTACATCTCTCCCCAAGCTCCTCGGCCACCTTGATGGCCGCGTGGACTGCCGCCCCCGTTGAGGGGCCTACCAGTAAGCCCTCTAGAGCCGCCAGTCTCCTAACGGTCTCTATGGCCGCCGCCTGGGAGACCTCGATGACCTGATCGACTATATCCCTATTCTCGGTGTAGAATCTCGGCTTTATAATCTTGGATAATCCCCCTATCCTATCCTCATGTCTCGCCTCCCCGTGCACGAGGGCTGAACCCCTTGGGACTACGCCGATGATCCCAACCGATCCGATCTCCTCCTTCAGCCTCCTCCCAACTCCTATGATGGTGCCGCCGGTTCCTATGCCCATGACGAAGGCGTCGATGTCTCTGTTCATCTGTTCCAATATCTCTGGGCCTGTGGATTCATAGTGGGCCTTGATGTTGGCCTCATTCTCAAATTGGTTTAGGAAGACTCCCCCCATCTCCTCAGCCATCTCTCCAGCCCTCCTGAACTGCTCCTCCTCGCTTTCGATCCTCACCGTCTCCGCCCCTAGAAGTCTGAGGGCCATCTCCCTAACCTCTGAGACCTCCGGCTCCAGGATGAGCATCGGCCTCAAGCCGAGTCTAGAGGCGATCCAGGCTATGGCCGTCGCCGTGTTCCCGCTGCTCACCTCGATGACGGGGTCACCCCTCCTCAATAGACCCTTTTCAACGGCGTCTCGGATCATGTAGTATGCCACACGATCCTTATGGCTGCCACCTGGATTGGTATACTCCAGCTTCAGATATATCTCAGCTCCCTCGGGGGCTATGCGTCTCAGCCTCAGGAGGGGAGTCCCACCAATCAGCTTTGATAAGGCTTCAAGCTCCTCCATCATATCAGTTGAGATAGGATGTGTCCCCTTATAAGAGGGAGCCTTAGAGGTTTAAAAGGGGAGGGTTAGGTCACCCTCGCTCCGTTTGGTATATCCCTATCAACGGTGAGGAGGGCCAGCTTGCCGTCATGCTCCGCGGCTAGAAGCATGCCGTTGGAGACTACGCCGAATATCCTCGCAGGCTTGAGGTTTTTAAGCACTATTATCCGCTTCCCCAGTAACTCCTCCGCCGTGTAGTAGCCCACTAAGCCCGTGACGATCTGTCGAACCTCATCTCCCAGGTCTACCCGCATTTTATAGAGGCTCTTCGACCCTGGTATGCGCTCCACCTCTACGACGGTTCCAACCCTCATGTCGAGCTTCTTAAACTCCTCTATGGTGACGATGCCGCTCATAGAGACACCTCCAATATCTCCCCTCAATCCCTATTTAGTTATAGCCTTCAGCTGCGCCCTGTACATATCTATGATCTCCTTAACCCTCGTCGCATCTTCAGGCCCCTTATCCGTTCTCCATCGGCCTGTGAACCTTGGAAACCTTATGGCCAATCCCGATCCCTCTCTGATGGCGTTGAAGGCGCAGGTATGCGTTGGACTAAGCGTTATCTCATCCCCTATAACCTCTATTACGACCGCCGGCTCAAACCAGACGTCAGCCTCCAGTAATGCGTCAACCCTCGGATGCTTATGCTCGATTCTATACTCCCTCAACTTCTCGGGGAGCTCCGCCAGATCCCTATCGGTGAAGCCTGAGCCTACTTTACAGACGGTTCTAAACATATCCGCCTCATGGTCATAGGCGGCTGCGAGCAGTGCACCATAGGTTCCAGCCCTCTTCCCCCGCCCATGGAAGGCTCCGACGATGACAAGATCCACGGGCTCCACCATCTTACTCTGATAGCTCCTCTTCAACTTCACCCACAGCCATGATCGAGCTCCAGCCCTGTAGATGGATTCATCGCTTGTCGACTTCACGACGAGGCCTTCACACCCCTCGGCGATGGCCTCCTCGAAGAAGCGCTCCATCTCCTTCGGGTCTGAGGTTATCAGCGCCCTCACCAGCTTGAAGCGGTCGGTCTGCTCGACGATCTCCTCAAGTCTTCTACGCCTCTCCGGATAGGGTTTGAGCGTTAGGTCTTCGCCGTCGACGTAGAGGCAGTCGAAGAGGTAGACGGCTATGGGATACTTCTCCATCATCTCCTCGATGCCATACTTCCGTCTCCTATGCATCAACACCTGAAACGGCTGGAGCTCCCCCGTCTCTGGGTCTATGGCCACCGCTTCGCCTTCGATTATGGCTTCATGGGCCTTCACATGCCTCTTAGTCATCTCAACGGCGTCTGGATACATGTGGGTGATGTTCTCCAATCTTCGGGAGAATATCTGTATCCACTCCCCCCTCTTATGTATCTGAAATCTCTCCCCATCGAGTTTATACTCTGCTGAGCATCTCCCCTCCAGCTTATCGACGATCTCCTCAGGCGTTGAGAGTCTCTGGGCGAGCATCATCCTTATCGGCTTCCCGACGACTACCTTCACCCCCTCCACGGCCTCCAAACCCCTCTCAGCGAGGATTCTGGCTATATACCCCAGATCGCTGGTTAGGTTGTAGGCCCTCTCAAGCGTCGGCCTACTCTTCGTCGAGCCGGTGTAGGCGAGGGCGAGGGCGTCGAGGATGGTCATATCCCCAACGCCGAGCCTCAGCGTTCCGACGACCGTCCTCGCCAGATACCTCGCCTCCCTCGGCGTGGCGTTGCTCAGAAGCCCTATGAAGCGCTCGATCTTCCTTCCAGCGCTTCCCTTACCTGACTCCTTAGCGATCTCATCCAGGGTCTCATAGACCTCCTCCACGGTGAGGGGCTTATAGAAGAGGGGTCTGATCTTCTTCTCCGACAACGCCCGTTCAGCCACCCTGCCTATGTCGCCCTCCTCAGCCATCATGGCGTCGATCTCCCCTCGCTCCAGCCCCGTCGCCCTCGCTATGGCTTCGAGCGCCATCTTCTCCGCTATCCCTATCTCAGGCTCCCCCATCCAGTCGGGGTGTATCTTCCCCTGCGTCAGGTAGATGACCTTCTCCAACTCCTCTGGCTTTGCATCCTTGAATAACTCGGCGAGTATAGAGATCATCTCCAACCTCTTCGTAGTGGCCTCCAACCTCTCATAGGTCTCAGCCAACTCTGCGTAGAGCATCAAGTTGAAGTTGGATTCGACACCTATAAAGCTCACCTAAATCGAAAACCACATCGACAAGAACCCATTTAACACGACTAAAGAAAATTATGGCGTAACAAAATCGAGGGAAAAACGATTCCACCTCATTCTCGGAGATGCGATTTAATGGAAGGCCATTTCACCATAAATCCATCGATCAACGGATATATCCGACGCCCCAGAGGTGAATCTCCCCCTCATGAATTACATGATCCGATAAATCCGAGAGCCTGAAGTGGAGAGGGAGAACCCGATATCCTTAAGGATTTGATGGAGGGAGGGTTAAGAGGGCATCTATATTGTCCCTCCTCCACGGAGCATCATATATAAGGAGCCTCCACATCGCATTCATCCTCATCCTCCTCCCCCTCATGGCTCAGGCTCCAGATGTCAGGGGGTCTGAGGAGCGCCTCTTCCCCGAGGTTCCGAAGGCCGATCTCGTTGTGATGACGCCCATGTGGCCGACATGCTGTGGAGGAGCTGAGAGCTTCAACTTTGAGAATGTCGCCCCCGGCGGCGTCGCCTCCGACGGCCATAGGCTATACGTCTCCGACACCCTCAACAATAGGGTTGTCATCTTCGACCTCCAATCCCTCAAGCCCATAGGGGTGATAGGTCAGCGGGACTTCAAGTCCAGGGTGGCTGGATGCGGCCCCTACGACCTCAACCATCCCCTGGGCATCGACGCCGATGGGAGATGGCTCTTCATCGCCGACAGGGGGAATTCACGCCTCATCATCTACGACCTCGAATCCATGGAGCCTATTCCGGTGATACTTCCACCCCCCTACGATGGCCTATACGACCTCGCCTGGGATGGCCGATGGCTCTACGCAACCATCTCCGGTGCGACGTCAGCCATCGTCGTCTTCACGAACATCGAGAGGATTCTCCAAGGAGATCTGAGAGGTATGGAGCCTGATGAGTTCATCATCCTTGGGGAATGGGGCCTAAGTGGGGAGCATAGGGAGCCCGCGGGTATCGCCGTTGATGATGAGTATCTCTACGTGGCCGATAGATATGGTGGGGAGGCCCTCATCTGGAGGAAGTCGAACATCAGGGAGAAGGCTCCACCAGATCTCATCCTGAAGCCCTGCGGATATGATGTGGCCGCAAATAATCGATACATCTTCCTCGGCGACGATTCATGGGGTAGAATCCTCGTCTTCGACAAGGGGAGGCTCCGAAGCGGGGCTGAGCCCGACTATGTTATAGGGCGTGAGAACATCGATGATCGATTCATCATCCAGCTGCCCAGCCGTCGGCTGTTAGCTGTGCCGAGGGGCCTCTACGCGACGAATGATCAGCTTTTCGTCGTGGATAAGAACTTCTATCTCCCCTCAGTTCTCATCTATAACATCACCGAGATGAGGAGCGGCCCCGAGGCCGACGCCTTAATAGGGGTCTTGTGGCCGAGGAATCCGAAGTATGGCCTTGAGATCGTCGACGACATGCTCTTCGTTGCGGGGCAGGAATACATCGGCGTC
>JAPDJB010000112.1 GCA_029259285.1 Candidatus Bathyarchaeota archaeon
CTTCGAGCTTCCGCTCAAGGCTTCTAGTCATCTCAACCGAGAGGATCTCAGGGCAGTAGTGGCTTAGGGTCTCGACGATGGCGAAGCCGAGGTCTGTGATCCTCATGGGGTCGCCCTCCACGTAGCCCCTCCTATAGAGGGTGTCGAGGATTTCAGCCCTCGTCGCCTTTGTTCCAATCTCAGCCTCCTCCATCCTCTTGAGGATGGAGCTTTGATTATACCTGCTGGGAGGCTTGGTGAATCTCCTAACGGCCTCAACCTTCAACAGCCTAATGGGCATCCCCTCCTCCAGGGGTGGAAGCTCCACCTCCTTCTCCCTCACATAGGGCCTATAGAATCTCATCCATCCAGCCTCGATGACTCTACCGCCCTTCAGGTGGAATAGGTGACCCTCCACATCGATCTCCGCCTTCACCCTCTCCCTCACGGCCTCCTCGCCGAGTGAGGCCATGAAACGACGGCAGATGAGGTCGTAGATCCTCGCCTCAGCCCCCTTAAGCCCCTTTGGAGCGACTCCGGTGGGGTGTATAGCTGGATGAGCCGGATCATCCATCCTCCCCTCCCTAGGTCTAAGGGTCTTCCTTGAGAGGAGCTCCTCAACTAGTGGGCCGTAGGCAGTCTCCCTCAACCCGCCGAGTATCTCCCTCACATCTATCGTCGGCGGCAGCTTCTGGCTTGAAGTTCTCGGATAGCTGATGTAAGCGTCGAGATATAGGCTCTCAGCCAGCCTAAGCGTCTTCGAGGGGCTATACCTGAAAACCCTATACGCCTCACGCTGGAGATCACCGAGGTTGAAGAGGGTTGGAGGCTGAATTCGATGCCTACTCCTGGAAACAGCCTTCAGAAGGCCCACCTTACCTCTACATCGCCGCTCTATCTCCAGGGCCTCAGCCTCCCTCTCTATGCGGCCCCCAGCATACTCAACCTTCAGGCGTCTACCGCCGATCTCAGCTTCAGCCTCTATCACCCAGTAGGGCCTTGGAACGAAGGTTCGAACCTCGATCTCCCTATCCCTGATAAAGCTTAGAGTCGGCCCCTGGACTCGGCCTATGCTCAGCGTCTTGTAGAAGCCTGAAGCCCTCTTCACCGAGAGCGTCAAAGCTCGGCTTAGGTTTATACCGAAGAGCCAATCCACCTCATGTCTAGCCCTCCCAGCCTCTATGAGGGGGAAGTCGAGGGTCTCACTCATCTCCCTCCAAGCCTTTAGGATATCCCTCCTCGTTAGGGCTGAGAACCTCATCCTCCTCGCAGCTTTAAGACTCTCCAATCCACAGATGTGGCGGAGGATGTTGTATGCGATGAGGCTTCCCTCGATGTCATAGTCGCAGGCGCTCACATAGCCCTCAACATCCCTAGAGAGCCGTTTAATCGCCTCTATGAAGACCCTCCTCCTCCCCGCCCTACGGTCAGCTTCATGGACTGGAACCCAGGTGAAGTTGAAGATCGGGTAAGTCCATCGCCCCTCTCTCTGCGCCACGGTGTATAGATGTCCAAGGGCTGAGACTATGACAAGCTCATCGCCATCCCTCCTCGCCTGATAGTAGGTAACTCCCATCATACGCCTCTTCAAGGGTTTACCATCCTCGTCGAGGGCCTCGGCGATCCTCTGGGCGGCCCTAGGCTTCTCACAGATGACGAGTATACGGCTCAAATCCCCCTCAGCCTTTCAATTAGAACATCCCGAGGCCCTTTTAAAGATGGTCATGAAAGGGGTATAGGTAATGGCATCCCAGCTTAGGGGCCTCATCCACTTCGTCAGGAGACAGAGGAAGCCCTTCAAGGTGAATCTCGCCAAGAACATCATCCAGAACTTCTCCCTCGCCCTCACAGACCAATATCAGTCGATATATATCACAGCCCTTGGAGCCAACCCCATTAAGCTGGGATATGTGAACAGCATTGGAGGGGTAGCTGGGGCGGTCGCCTCAATACCAATAGGATGGCTTGCAGACCGCTTCGGAATAAGGCGAATACTCCTCTCAGCCCTCCCATTAATGGCCTTAGGCTCCGTGATCTTCGCCCTCTCAACGAGCTGGGAGATCACGGCCATAGCCCTACTGGTCTCGGTTCTCTCCTTTAGGATGGCTATGACGGTCTGCCCCATGATCTGCGGTAGCACCCTGAGGGATGAGGAGAGGGTGATGGGGATGCAGCTCTGCGACACCCTCTCAGCCCTGCCGAGGCTGGCAGCCCCGATGGCGGCGGCCTACATCATCACCATATCCGGTGGATTGAACGCCGAGGGCATCAGACCCCTATATTGGCTCAGGGGCATAGGCCTCTTGGTTGCTGCCCTCATCATCTACCTATACTTCACTAATCCCATGGAGCCGAGGGGTGAGGCTGAGACTCCCAACATCGTAAAGGATCTCCAGAGGGTCTTCAGGGAGGGGAGGATGGTGAAGCGTTGGATCGTCTTCCTCATCCTATCCATACTCCCCTTCTACCTCTACCCCTACTTCCCCCTCTACGCCAAGGATGTGAAGGGGGCTGATCAATACATCTTAGCCTTGATGAACACGGCCTCAACACTCATCGTCGTCCTCCTCTCGCTGCCGACGGGGGGCTTAGCGGATAGATTTGGGCGTAGGAGGATGATACTCTCCATGATGCCCCTATACTGCGCATCACTACTCCTCCTAATCTATGCGCCAAGCCCCGAATACCTAATCCTGGCGGGCCTCCTCAACGGCTTCAACACCCTCATCGCCGTCACTCAGGGAGCCATAACGGTGGAGCTCATCCCAAGGGAGCTGCTTGGAAGCTGGTTCGGCGTCCTCGGCCTCCTAAGGGGCCTCGTCGGCGTATTGGCTCCACTCATCGGAGGCTACCTATGGGAGGCCCTCTCACCCTCAGCCGTCTTCTACCTAATCCTCGCCGCCCAGCTTGGTAAGGCTGCGATCCTACTCTCCATGCCTCCAGAGGTGACGAGGGGATAAAAAGGGGGTTTACCTCGCCCTCGTATACTCCCTTCCGAGGGTCTCCCTCGCTATGATGACCCTCTGTATGTTGGTGGCCCCCTCAGCTCCGATGTAGTAGCTCATCACACCCCTGAGGCCCATCTCCAATGGGCACTCCTTCGTGTAACCATAAGCTCCGAACCAGAGCATCACCTTCGTGAAGATGTCATAGGCCAGCCTTGGAGCCATCAGCTTGCACATGGAGATATACTTACAGCACTCCAGCGATAGACGTCTGTCAGGCATCTTCCCAGGCTCAGCCTTCTCATACTTCTTGTTCATCATCCAGGCGGCCCTGTAGATCAGCGACCTAACGGCCTCAAGCTCAGCCACCATATCGGCCAGCTCGAACTGGATGCCCTGGAACCTCGCCAAGGGCTGCTCGAAGGCCTTCCTCTCCTTGATGTATTCGACGCCTAGCTCTATGGCCCTCTGGGCGGCTCCCACACAGCTTGCTGAGACCAGCAGCCTGGCGGCGTCGAAGCCCTCCATGGTGAGGTAGAAGCCCCATCCGGTTTCGCCGAGCTGATACTCATCGGGGATGAAGACATCAGTCATCTTGAAGCCGCCTGTGCTGATGGCCATTCGGCCCATATCGTCGTAGCGCTTAGTCACCTCCACGCCCTCGGCGTCCAGAGGCAGGTAGAAGGCCGTCATACCCCTATGGAGCTGAGACCTGTCATGGTAGCCGACGCAGAAGAAGCCGCCTCCCAGCTCCTTACACTCCTCCGTCCCGCTGATATAGGTCTTCTCACCGTTGACGATCCATCCCCCCTCAGTCCTCTTCAAAGTCGTCTGGAAGCCTGCGACATCCGAGCCTCCACCAGGCTCGGTGACGCCGATGCCGATGAAGGCATCACCCCTCGCAGCCTTTCTAAGACATTCATCCCTTACCCGCTCTGTGCAGTATCTGTCGACGACATAGCCCCAGCTCGCCTCGACGAGGAAGAAGACGGGCAGCGCTATCGATATGTCGGCATAGCCCAGCTCCTCGGCCGCTATGGTGGTCGTCACCCAGTCGGCTCCAACACCTCCATGCTCCTCCGGCAGCGTCATACAGAGGAGGCCCAAGTCGGCGATGCCCTTGATCAGCTCCCTTGGAAGCCTCTCCTTCTCATCGTTCTCCCGCACCTTCTCCAGTGGCAGATTCTTCTCCAGCCACTCCCTGAGGGAGCTTCTGAAGAGTTCCTGCTCCTCCGTGAAGGAGAAGTCCACCATCTCCTAGACCCTCCCCCTAATGGGGAGGAAAAACCTATTTAGCTTTTACCAGCCCCCAACAACCATTTATAGGTGTCAGAGGTATAGGGTTGGGAACAGCGATGAAGGTTGCGGTTGTTGGGGCAGGTCTCATGGGGCCAGCCATAGCCCTTGAATGCCTTGAGAGCGGGGAGGTGGAGGAGGTTCTCCTCATCGACATCGATGAGCGGAGGCTTAGAGAGGCGTGGGAGAAGCTTGGCAGGCCTAAGAGATTGAAGACCAGGGTTCAGGACGTCACCGACCGCGAGGGTTTCGTTGAAACCATTAAGGGATATGATGGCCTCGGAATAGCCCTGCTGAGATGGCTAAACGTTGAGGCTACCTGGGGGGCGATCGAGGCTGGGGTTCACGCCGTAGACCTATCCGCACCCCCAAGGGAGGACTGGGCCAAGATCGATGAGGCTGCCAAGAAGACTGGCGTCACCGTCATACCTGGCTGCGGCGTCGAGCCTGGATTAACCGATATTCTAGCAGCCCACGGCATGGATCAACTGGATAGGGTTGAAAGCGTAGACATCTACTGTGGGGGAATACCGAAGCATCCTGAGCCTCCGTTTAAGTATAAGATCGTCTTCGGAGGCCGCTACCTGCCGCTTAGGCCTGGAATGGTGAAGGTCATCGAGGATGGCGAGGAGAGATATGTGAAGAGATACACGGTTGCGGAGCCTATAACCTTCGATGGCATCGAAGAGGAGCTTGAGACCTTCTACGACGGCTTCCCAGAAGTCCTATACGACGTGGAGAAATTTAAAGGGGTTAAGCACTGCGCCGAGAAGACGGTTAGATATAAGGGATACTGCAACTGGGTCAACTTCCTAGACTGGTGTGGACTGCTGAGCAGGGAGCCCATAGAGTTTGAGGGGAGGAACATCATACCCTTCGAGGTCTTCAGCAGGATCATCTATCCGAAGGTGAAGATGGAGGAAGGTGACCGTGACATAACGGTTCTTAGGGTCATCGTTAAGGGCATTAAGGACGGCGTCGAGACCACCTACACCTATGACATGGTCGATCACTATGATGAGGAGAGGCGTGTAACCTCCATGGCTAAGACAACCGGCTATACGGCCGCCATTGTCATGAGGATGATCGCGAGAGGGGAGATCACGGAGCGGGGGCTAGTTACAACCGTGAGAGCCATCAGGGGTGAACGATTCGAGAGGTTGATGAGGGACCTCGCCAGGATGGGCGTAGAGATAAGGGAGATCATCACATCCAGTAGATCCCTATAACCCCCTCTTTTCCCTCGCAACCTATAAGATTAAAACCTGATTGAGAATCATCTTGATCGATATGTCGGATTTCTGGCCTGAGGGTTATAGATGCGCCATCTTCCTCTCCTTCGACTATGACGCCTCCAGCGCCGAGATGTGGAAGACGCCTCACGACCTCGTCGCCCAGAGCAGGGGGAGATTCGCCCCAAAGGTGGCTATACCGAGGCTCCTCGACCTCCTCGACAAACTCGGAATAAAGGCCACCTTCTTCACCCCAGGTTGGACCGTCGACCACTACCCCGAGTCGGTGGAGGAGATCATAAGCCGTGGACATGAGGTAGCGGGGCATGGATACATCCATGAAAGGATGAATGAACTCTCAGCTGAGGGGGAGGAGGGAGTCTTCAACAGGATGATGGAGGCCTTCGAGCGGATCGGCGTCAAACCCGTGGGATATAGGGCTCCCTACTGGATAGTCACCACCAGAACCCTCAACCATCTCAGACGATTAGGATTCAAATACTCCAGCAACTTCATGGACGACGACATGCCCTACATCCTCGATGAGGAGCATGGCATAGTGGAGCTCCCCGTCGAGTGGATGCTCGACGACTGGCCCCAATTCGAGCTCCAGAGGAAGGCCCCCGAGGAGGTTTACCGGCTTTGGAAGCCGGAGCTTGAAGGCATCTATGAACTCGGCAGATACGCAGCCCTAACCTGCCATCCACAGTGCATAGGGCGAATATCGAGGCTTAAGATGCTGGAGAAACTCCTAAGGGAGTTCCTGGATAGAGACGACGTCTGGTTCCCAACTGGACGTGAGCTATCGGAGTGGGTTAGGAGGCGGCTAAGCGCCTCTTAACCTCCTCCACCAACCTTGGGAGAGCCTTACCCGAGGACGCCCTGATGACGACGTCGCAGAGGGGGCTGAGCTCCGTCTCATTTGGATTAACCTCGATGAGGGCTCCCCCATTCCTCTTCACGATGAGGGGTAGGCCGGCGGCTGGATAGACGACGGCTGAGGTTCCTATGACGAGCATGCAGTCAGATTTCCCAGCCTCCTCAAGGCATCGATTGAGGACGTCGCTGGGTATCGGTTCGCCGAACATCACGGTGTCGCTCTTAACAAGGCCTCCACAGTTTGGACATCGGGGTGGAAGCTCGGAGAGGTCGAAGCCTTCGAGGGGGAATCTCGAGAGGCAGTTTAGGCATCGAAGCTTGTAGATGTTTCCATGAATCTCCAAGACGTTTCGGCTTCCAGCCTTGTTGTGGAGGTCGTCGATGTTCTGGGTTATCAACGCCTTCAGTATGCCGAGCCTCTCCAGCTCTGCGAGGGCGTAGTGCCCTGGATTCGGCTGGGCCTTGAAGATGGTCTGCGCCAGCTTACCGGTCTCCAGCCTCCTAAGTCGCTCCTCCCACCACTTCTTCGGGTCAGCGAGGAATCGTTGATATCCATCCATGGGTGGCTCCCCATATCTCGTCCATAGGCCTCTAGGGCCTCTGAAGGGTGGGATTCCACTCTCAACGGAGATTCCAGCCCCAGTTAGGGCTGTGACATAGCTGGAGGATAGAATGAGCTCAGCGGCCCTCTCAACGGCTCTCTCCCACTCCATCCCGATGAAAGGGGAGATATAGAGGATAAAAGATGTGGGTTCTACTTCTTCAGCCTCTCCCTAAGCGCCTTCGTCAGCGCCGGCAGCACTTCATATAGGTCTCCGACGATGCCGTAGTCGGCGAGGTTGAAGATGTTGGCGTTTTCGTCGCTGTTTACTGCGACTATGATGCCGCAGTCCCTTATGCCGGCGGCGTGGTGAACCGTTCCGGAGATGCCTACGGCTATGTAGAGCTTGGGCCTAATCTTATGGCCGCTTATGCCTATCCACTCCTTCATCCATCCATAGTCGGCGGCTATCGGCCTAGTGCCTCCGATCTTGGCTCCGAGAACCTCGGCGAGCTCCTCCAGCAGCTTCAAATCCTCCTTCTTCTTGAAGCCCCTGCCCGCTGCGACTATGACCTCAGCCTCCTCCAGGCCTACCTCCTCTCGAATCTTCCCTCGGCGCTCCACAACCTCAGCCTTAGGCTTCTCTGGTTCGACCTCCAGCTTTAAGACCTCACCCTTCCTCTCAGCCGGTTCAGGCCTCTTGAAGACCCTTGGGGGAACCGTGGCGATGTGCGGCTTCTTCAGGCTTGCCACCCTCGCTATGGCTGAGCCTCCATAGGTTAGCCTCTCAGCTACGAGCCTCTCATCCTCCAGCTTTAGGCTTAGACA
Organism: Candidatus Bathyarchaeota archaeon; assembly: GCA_029259285.1. Lineage (GTDB taxonomy): Archaea > Thermoproteota > Bathyarchaeia > TCS64 > B23 > B23. The sequence continues at coordinate 7,701 of JAPDJB010000112.1, forward strand.
CTCTGTTAGGAGGCCTACTCCGAGAGATGCTGCGAGGCTTGCGGCCAGCTCCTTCCCCCTCTTCGTAGCCCCGATGAGGATGACGCTCGGAGACGCCTCCTCAACAGCCTTCAATAGAACGCTCCTATAGGATTCGAGGCTCCACTCCCCCAGCAGTGGATGCTCCGCCACGTAGACCAGGTCGGCTCCATACCTGATGAGCTCCTCGGGTTCTCCGTCCCCGATGTGGAGGGCTATGAGCTTTGAATCCATGGCGTCGGCCAGTTCACGACCCTTGCCCAGGAGCTCCAGCCTCAGGTTAGGCTCCTCGGAGTAGATGAGGCCGCTCATCGCTT
>JAPDJB010000005.1 GCA_029259285.1 Candidatus Bathyarchaeota archaeon
GTTAATTCGGCGATCGCCGAATGACTAATCGATGCTCAACGAAAACTTATAAATAGTATAGGATATGAATCCATCAATCATCGCCACTGGTGATGGTTTTGAAGACAAGCCGTCCCGTCGGCATAATAGGCTATGGGGCCTATATCCCCATGAATAGGCTCAAGACCTCTGAGATCAGCAGGGTCTGGGGTGGATGCGCTGAACCCATAGAGGAGAAGGCCGTAGCCTCCATCGATGAGGATGCGGTAACCATCGCCGTGGAATGCGCCCGATACGCCATCAAACGGGCCAAGATCGATCCAATGGAGATCGGAGCCATCTACGTCGGAACCGAGTCCAAGCCCTATGCCGTAAAGCCCTGCGGAACCATCGTCGCTGAGGCGATAGGGGCGACGCCCCACGTGACGGCCGCCGACTATGAGTTCGCCTGTAAAGCCGGAACGGAGGCCTTCCAGGCCTGTATAGGATTGGTGTCCAGCGGCATGGTGAAGTATGCCATGGCAATAGGGGCCGACACGGCTCAGGGGCGGCCCGCCGATCCATTGGAGTATACCGTAGCCTGCGGCGGGGCAGCCTTCATCTTCACCCTAAAATCCGAGAGGACTCTAGCCTACCTCGAAGGCTCCTACTCCTACGTCACCGACACCCCAGACTTCTGGAGGAGGGGTCTTGAGATGTATCCGAGGCATGGGAACAGGTTCACGGGTGAGCCGGCATATTTCAGGCATATCATCGGGGCCGCCAAGGGCTTGATGGCTGAGCTGGGCTATGGCCCCGAGGACTTCAAGTATGCCGTCTTCCACCAGCCTAATGTGAAGTTTCCAGTTAAGGTGGCTAAGAGGCTTGGCTTCAGCATAGATGCCATAAAGCCTGGTCTCATCGTCCCCTACGTCGGCAACACCTATGCAGGCTCCACGCCCATCGGCTTGGCTGCCACCCTCGATGTGGCTGAGCCTGGGGATCGCATACTGGTCGTCTCCTACGGCTCTGGGGCTGGGAGCGACGCCTTCAGCTTCGTCGTCCAAGACGCCATAATGGAGGGTAGACCAAGAGACCTACCCGTCTCAGCCTTCATAGCTAGGAGGAGATACATAGACTACAGCCTATACTCCAAGATGAGGGGAAAGATCCACCTATGAGACCCGTATATATAGCTGGGGTTGCCCTCACCCCAATAGGTGAACACTGGGAGTTATCGCTGAGAGACCTAGCCTGCGAGGCAGCCCTAAAGGCCTTAGAGAAGGCTGAGGTGGAGCGCATAGATGCATTATACGTCTCGAATATGGGGGCCGCGCCGCTTCAGAGTCAATTACACCTGGGAGCCTTAATGGCTGACGCCCTCGGGCTATATGGCCTCCCAGCCATGAGGGTTGAGGCAGCCCAGGCCAGCGGAGGAGTCGCCGTTCATGAAGCCCATCTCGCCGTCGCTTCAGGCCTCTACGACAGCGTCCTCGTCATAGGCGTTGAGAAGATGAGTGACGCCCTGCCACAGGAGGTTCGCTCAGCCCTGGCGATGGCCGAAGATCAGGAGTACACAGCCTACACCGGCGTCACAGATGTAGGCCTATGCGCCCTACTTCATAGGCTCTACATGGAGCGCTATGAGGCTGAGCCCGAGGAGGTCGCAGCCCTCGCAGCCATAAGTCATGAACACGCCGTGGGCTGCCCCCATGCCCAGTATCCCTTCAGGGTCAGCGTTGAGAGGATCCTCTCCTCCCCGATGGAGGCAGACCCGATACACATGCTTGAATGCTCCGGTATAGGCGATGGAGCGGCGGCCCTCGTCCTAACCGCAGACCGTGGCGATGTGGAGATAGCAGCCTCAACGGTCGCCGTGGATCACTTCTTCCTAACCGAGAGAAGCGACCCCCTAACCTTAGAAGCTGTGGGAACCGCATCCAAGAGAGCTTATGAGAGGGCTGGCATCTCTCCACGGGACATAGACCTCGTGGAGCTCCACGACTCGACGACGATCATAGGTATCCTCAGCCTAGAGGAGTTAGGCTTCGTCGAGAAGGGATTTGGAGCCCGCTATGTATCTGAGGGAAATGTCCGGAGAGATGGAGAGCTTCCCGTCAACACCTTCGGCGGCTTAAAGGCGAGGGGCAACCCCGTGGGGGCGACGGGCATATATCAGGTTGCGGAGATAGCACTCCAGCTCTTGGGGGAAGCGGGTCGATGCCAGGTGGAGGATGCGGAGGTGGGCCTAGCCGAGAACCTCGGCGGAGTCGCCTCCACCGCCACAATTACGATTCTACGGAGGCATTAGGATGAGTGTTCCAAGGTATTGGAGGGAGATCAAATATCGCTATAGGCTGATAGGGGAGCTCTGCACCGAATGCGGCGCCATAATCTTCCCTAGGAGAAGTCTCTGTCCACACTGCGGCTGTAGGGAGTTGGAGGAGTGTAAATTAAGCGAGACTGGGACGGTGCTATCCTGGACTGTTATACAGCATCCCCCTAAGGGGTATGAGAAGTATGCCCCCTACGTCGTCGCTCTCATAAAGCTGGATGACGGCGCCCAGATTCTCTCCCAGGTCGTCGATGTGGAGCCTGAGGAGATGAGGGTTGGCCTCCGAGTTGAGGCCACCTTCAGGAGGGTCAGGGAGGACGGCTCCTCGGGTATCATCGAATACGGATATAAATTTAGGCCAATCATCGAGGAGCCTTAGGGAGGAGTTCCTTATTCATCTTTATATGGATCAACATCAATTCGATTAGGGCTGGATATGGAGGGGAGGGAACTCCACGAGGCTATTATGGAACTCGCCAGGAGGAGAGGCTTCTTCTGGCCCTCCTTTGAGATGTATGGCGGCCTCAGAGGCTTCTACACCTATGGAAACCTGGGGACGAAGCTGAAGAGAAACATCGAGAAGGCTTGGAGACGCTTCTTCGTCGATCCCCACGGCTTCCTCGAGCTGGATACGCCTGTTCTCAATCCCCTGAGGGTTTTCAAGGCCTCTGGGCATCTGGAGCATTTCAAGGATGTTATGGTGGAATGCTTCAAATGCCATAGGGTCTTCAGGGCTGACCACCTCATAGAGGAGGAGGCGGGCCTCGAATATGTGGAGGCGATGGGCGAAGAGGCCATAAAGAGGCTGCTACGGGAGAAGGGGATTAGATGCCCCGAGTGCGGCGGAGACCTAGGCGAGCCACAGGAATTCCTCACCATGTTCCAAACCCAGATTGGCCCCATGGGTGGAGAGCCAGGCTTCGCCAGGCCTGAGGCCGCTCAGGGGATGTTCCTCAACTTCAAGCTCGGCTTCCACCACGCCAGAGAGCGACTTCCCTTCGCCCTCGCTCAGATCGGGAAGGTCATGAGAAATGAGATCTCGCCTCGAAGGGGGCTGCTGAGGCTTAGGGAGTTCACCATCATGGAGCTGGAGCTTTTCTTCGACCCCCAGGAGGGTCAATGCCCCTGGTTTAAGGAAGTCTCAGATGAATCCGTCAAGCTCATAACGGAGGAGATGGAGGCTGAGGGCTTCAAGGAGCCGCTGGAGGTTACGTTGGGGGAGGCGGTGGAGAGGGGCTACATAAAAACCGAGTGGCAGGCCTACTTCATGGGGGTATCAAAGAGGTTCATCACATATCTTGGCGTACCCCCTGAACGGCAGCGCTTCAGGGCGCATCTGCCGGAGGAGAGGTCGCACTATTCGACTCAGACCTATGATCACGAGGTCTACCTTGAGAGCTGGGGGTGGATCGAGGTTGCTGGACACGCCTATAGAACCGACTACGATCTCAAAGCCCATCAGAAGGCCTCTGGAGTAGACCTCACGGTTCGTAGGGCCGATGGATCGAGGTTTCTACCCCATGTCGTTGAGCCGAGCTTCGGCCTGGATAGACTCGTCTACGTAGCCCTCGAGGTGGCGTATCGTAAGAGGGATGGGAGAACAGTCCTAGCCCTACCTAGGTGGATCGCCCCCATACAGGCTGCTGTGATGCCCCTCGTCGCGAGGGATGGCCTACCCGAGAGGGCGAGGGAGATATGGAGCCAGCTGAAGGATGCGGGATTGACCGTCGAGTATGAGGAGAAGGGGTCGATTGGAAAGCGGTATGCTCGTCAAGACGAGATCGGGACACCCATCGCCGTAACGGTTGACTATCAAACCCTTGAGGATGACACCGTAACACTTAGGGATAGGGACAGCTGGAGGCAGGTGAGACAGGAGGCCTCAAGGCTTCCGGAGCTGTTAAGGAGCTACATAAACGGCGAGAGAGAGTTCGACGAACTCGGGAGGCCCCTCTAGGTCTTCCCAAGTAGAAGTCTGACAGCTGAGACGTCGACCTCCAGGATTTTAGCCCCCTCCACAATCCTGGTCTCGCCGAGGACATCTCTTAGGATCACCTTACCACCTTCCTCCCTGGCGTAGATGACATCTCTCATGATCTCCTCATCCCCTAGAAAGACCTTAAACTCGCACATCTCGGACACCATTTTACACTCCCTAAAGGCTTGATTAGAGTCTTCCCCTTAGGGAACTCTTTTAAAACATGGGGAGAAGATATCTAGGGTTCTTCTATGGGTAGAAAGGGTCGGGAAATAGTGAAGGTTGACGTGGGGGAGCTGATAGAGCTTCTGAAGAAGGCCTATGCGGATGAGTGGATCGCCTACTATGCCTATAAGTGGATCGCGAAGATGGTTCATGGCCCTGGTTCCCCCCATATCGCCGAGCTAGCTGAGAAGATCGCGGAGGAAGAGGAGGAGCATGCTAATGAGCTTGCTGAGAGGATCCTAGAGCTTGGTGGGGATCTCCCCTATGGAATTGAGAAGCTCTATGAGATCGCGAACTGTAAGACGGTGAAATACCCCGAAGATCTAAACGACCTTAAGGGGATATTAGAGGCCCTAGCGGAAGCTGAGGCCTGCGCCATTGAGGTATATAACAAGATATTGAATTGGTTAAGCCCCTGCTATGAGAAGGATGTCAAGACCTTCCACCTCATAGAGCACATCCTCTCCGAGGAGATAGCCCACGAGGAAGCCTTCGAAAACCTCATGGAGTAACATCCATCCATTTTTAAATCTATGAGAGTTCCACGGATAGGTGAGCCCCTATTTTAGGAGATTATCTAAAACCATCATGAGGGTGAAGCCTATTATAAGGCCGAAGGTGGCTTTACGCCCGAAGCCTTTCTCATGGCTTTCAGGAACCATCTCATCGACAACTATGAAGAGCATGGCTCCAGCGGCGAAAGTCAAACCCCAGGGAAGGAGAGCATGAGCTAGGGAGACGATGAAGAAGCCTAGAAGGGCTCCGAGGGGCTCCACGAGACCTGTGAGGGTCGCATAGCCTACCGCCCTCCACCGACTATATCTTTCCCTTATGAGGGGTAGCGCCACGGCTAGGCCTTCAGGGGCGTTTTGTAGACCTATAGCTGTGGCAACCACCAATCCAGTCGCCACATCTCCCATGCCAAAGCTGACGCCCACGGCCACCCCCTCAGGGAAGTTGTGTAGTGTCATGGCTATGATGAAGAGCCAGACCTTTGCCAGCTTTGAAGGAGGCCCTTCAGGGCCGGCCACGGGGTGGAGATGGGGGATCATCCTATCAAGGATGTGGAGGACGGCTGTACCTAGGAGTAGTCCCAAGGCCGCTGTTATGGGGTTGCTGATCTCCATGGCGGGAACTAGGAGGCTGAAGGCAGTGGCGGCTAGCATAACTCCCGCCGAGAAGCCCAGGAGGAGATCCATGATCTCCTCGGAGAACTCGCCGAGGAGGGCTGGGAGGGCTCCAAGGCCGGTGCTGAGGCCAGCCATCAAGCTGGCGGTTAACACTATCATTATTGGATACATTACCTATTACCTTACCTCTTGGAGCTGTTTCAAAAGGGGGAATGGATGGAGAATTAAATAAAGAGTTATGGATTACTCGGTAGACCAGAGGCCGTGTATGTTGCAGTATTCTCTAGCCCTCTTAACCTCCTCCCCGGTTTTGAAGACGGCTATCGGCTCCTCCCCCGGCTCTAGGAACCTGATCATGATATCCCTCTCCGTCTGAGTCTCTATCCACTCGATATAGTGATGCTCCTCCATGGGGTGGAGAATCAAGCCGACCTTTATCTTAACTCCACCCTCGATCTCCTCGATGACAGGTATATGCTTCTCATAGCCCTTCTCCTCACCCTTCTCCTCCATAAGCCTCATAGGCTGACCACAGCAGACGAGCTGTCCAACGCCGCTATGCATCACCAGAACGATGTTGCCACAAATATCACACTTATAAACCTGTAACTTCTCAGTCACTCTCTACTCCTCCTTGAATACCTCCCCCTGATGCTTATTTAAGATCTCGTCAGCTAATCGATCCATCCTCTCGAGATCTCTCTCCCTAGCCTTTCCCTTAATCTCTATCGAATCTATGATCTCCGCTTGGAGGCCTGATAATGTTTCCCTCAACATCTTCAGCGTTCTCCCGCCCCAGGCGTAGGAGGTTATGAGAGCGATGTATCTTAGCTTAGGTCTGAGGGCGTTGATGATGTGAGCCGCGTATAGTATGCTTGGATGGGGGCCTCCAAGCACTGTTGGAGATGCGACCACGAGGGTTGCGGCGTCGACGAGGGCGATGGCCAACTCGCCTATATCCGTCACCGTTAGGTTGAAGGGTTTCACCCCTACACCCCGCCCCATCAAGGCGTCAACAAGTCGAGCAACCATCTCCCCCGTGCTTCCATGCATGGAGACATATATGATGACGACCTCGTTCTCCACCTCATCTGAGATCCAGCGCTCATAGGCATCGAGTATGAAGGAGGGGTCTCCATAGATCGGGCCGTGGCTCGGAGCTATGATGTCTACCTCCAGCTCCCTGATCCTCTCCAAGTGTCTGTGTATGATAGTTCTGAAGGGCATCATGATCTCGGCGTAATATCTCTTCGCAGCCTCGTAGACCTCCCCCTCGTCTCTGACTGAGAGGTCGCTGGTGGCGAGGTGGGAGCCAAAGAGGTCGCAGGTGAAGAGGATTCGCTGCTCCCTCAGATAAGTCAACATAGTCTCAGGCCAGTGAACCCAGGGGGCGTGAATGAACTCTAGGGTTTTATCCCCCAGCGATAGCTGCTTCCCATCTTCAACCGTCTTGATCCTCTCCTCGGGGAGATGGAGAAGATCCATGAGGAGTTCTCTACACCTCGGCGTTGCGACAACCGAAGCCTCGGGATAGGCCTCCAAGATCTCGGGTATACTCCCTGAGTGATCCTGCTCAGCGTGATTTGCGACGATGTAGTCTATCCATTCTATGTTCAGATCCCCAAGGGAATCGAGGAGTCTCTCAACCTTGGAGGGATCTACGGTATCTATCAACGCCACCCGCTTGACTCCCTGGATTAGATATGCGTTATAGCTTGTCCCATCTGGAAGAGGTATCAACTCATCGAAGAGTCGTCTATCCCAGTCTAAAGCTCCAACCCAGTAGACTCCCTCAGCCACCCTTCGCGGAGCCATCCTTAATCCCCCAGCTTCTCGAAGAGATCCTTGCCGACGCCGCAGACGGGGCAGACCCAGCTCTCAGGCAGCTCCTCGAAGGGGGTTCCAGGCTCAACCCCTGAATCGGGGTCGCCAATCTCTGGGTCGTATACGTATCCGCAGATGGAGCATCTCCACTTCATATCCATCACCGTATCAATCTTTCATCATAGATAAAAAGTTGGGGATCAATACTCCTCGCAGAGAATCTCGAAGTAGGCCCAGGAGTGTCCGCAGGAGGGGCATCGCTCCGGAGGCTCCGTGCCCTCATGGACGTAGCCGCATTTACGACACTTCCATCTCACAGCCTTATCCTTCTTGAAGATGGTTCCCCTCTCCACGTTCTCTAGGAGCTTTAGGAATCTCTCCTCGTGATGCTTCTCGGCGACGGATATGGCTCTCAGGGTGGCAGCGATCTCCTTGAAGCCCTCCTCCTCCGCCACCCTCGCGAACTCGGGGTACATCTCAGTATACTCGTATCGTTCACCCTCCGCAGCGGCTCTCAGGTTCTCGGCTGTGCTTCCGA
>JAPDJB010000097.1 GCA_029259285.1 Candidatus Bathyarchaeota archaeon
AGGCCGCCCTCGAGGCAGGCGAGGTGAGGGCGATGAAGGATCCAACTCGTGGAGGTCTATCGGCTGCCTTGAATGCGATAGCTGAGAAGTCTGGTGTTAGCATCTGGATCGATGAGGATAGGGTTCCCATAAGGGAGGAGGTGAGGGCTGCATCCGAGATGCTGGGACTCGACCCCTATGAGGTTACCTGCGAGGGGAGGGCTGTCATCGTCGTAAGCCCCGAGACGGCTGAGGATGTCCTGGAGGCTGTGAGGGAAACAAGATATGGGGGAGAGGCGGAGATCATCGGCGAGGTGAGGGGGGAGAGGCCTGGATATGTGCTGCTGAGAACCATGGTGGGCGGGACGAGGATTCTGAGGAAGCCCCTTGGAGAGCCCATTCCAAGGGTCTGCTGAGGAGATTGGACTGACTGCGGCTGTCAGAGGCCTATGCTCCTAAGCCCTCGGGTTTTAGATCCTCCTCGAGGCGTCTTATCCTCATCTCGTTGAAGAGCATCCTGAGTTGAAGCTTGATCTTAGCTGGATTCTGGCTGAAGCCGAAGTAGTCGGCGAAGTAGGGGGTTGTCCTAACCATGATTCTCCCCTCCTCGTCCCGCTCCCTTATGATGAGACCTCTCTCCTCTAGCAGCCTGAGATGCGTGTAGGCGTGTCTACCCCTCTCGGCGATGATGGCCCTCTGCTCTATGGGTTGATGATAGGCTATGTAGGATAGCGTCTTCAGAGGCCCCTGGGTGAGCAGCGGCCTATGGGCGAGGCGTCTAGCTAGGCTCTCAAACTCGCCTTTGAGCTTCATGACGGCTCTCCCATCGGGTAGAACCCTTATCTCCAGGGCGCTACCTCGATCCTCGTATCCCCTCCTCAACTCCTCTAGGAGTCTTAGGATAACCCTATCCGATGTGGTTTTGATGAGACGTTTAAGTCTCTTAAGCTCCACGGGTCTACCAGCGGAGTAGAGAGCCGCCTCGATAAGCGACAATCGATCGGGTCTACCCGTCATCGCCATCCCCCCTCAAGTAGATGTATATCTCACCCTCCTCCTCATCCTGCCTTAAATCTATCCTCCCCCTCTGAGCCAATAATAGGAGCATGAGAAAAACCCTCACGGCGTCTCCCCATGGCTCGTTGACGATGGAGGAGAAGGTGAGGGTCTCCACCCCCAGAGACCTCAGCCACTCCAAGAACTCCTCGGAGCGCTCCTCGATCTCGATGAGATATAACTCGATCTGTGAAGGCTCCAATGGAGGTGGGAGAAGCGGCCTTTGCGGCCTGTGAACCCTCTCCCCCAGCGCCCTCTCCAGGGCTTCCAATAGGTCTCTGATCGTCGTGGTGGTGTATTCGAATCTGAAGGGAAGCTCCAACGGCGGCGGGAGATAGAAGTCCTCATCCTCACCGCTTCTCCGTGCCTTAGGCGGCTCCTCCATCTTCAGCAGTAGCTCCGCCTTTTTCAGATAGATCAGCGCTGAGGTGTTGATCGCTATGCCGGCAGCCCTGAAGTCTATTCCGACCTTGGACATCTCCTCGAGGAGGGTTGTGAGGAGGAAGGTGAGGTCTATCTCCCAGGGTGAAACCCGTTTCAGCTTGGACTCCGCGAAGAGTATCTCCCACGGCGGCCTCAGATAGAAGGGCTTCTCACTTTTCAAGCCCTCACCTCCATCCTGGGCAGGGAGAGCACCCTGCTCCTGCCGTTTTGGTTGAAGACTCCATAGACCTTGTCAGCCGCCCTAACCATCACATCCTTGAGGCTGATGACGATGAACTGGGACTCCTCAGCATTCTCCCTCAACACCTCAGCCAATCTTATGGCGTTCGCCTCGTCGAGGTGGGCGTCGATCTCGTCGAGGAGATAGAAGGGGGCCTTTAAGAAGCGCTGTATCGCGAGGAGATATGCGATGGCGGCGATGGAGCGTTCACCTCCACTTGCTCCACGGGCCAGCCTCATGGGTCTACCTGGGAACTGGATGTAGAGGTCTATGCCCCCTGAGAAGGGGTCCTCAGGCTTCTGAAGCTCTAGTCTCCCGTCGCCTCCGTCGGTTAGCTTCGAGAAGATGGTGGAGAAGTTCTCGCAGAGTTCATTGAAGGCCTCCATGAAGTGGCTGAGCTTCTCCCGTTCTATCTCCTCTATGAATCTGATGATGGAGGCCTTCTCCTCCTCCAACTCGTTGATCCTGATGCTTAGCTGCTTATAGTTCTCCACCACCGCCTTATACTGCTCCTCGGCCAGCTCGTTTATGCCTCTGATGGAAGACTTCTCCTCTCTGATAAGTCTCAGGGCCTCCTCGACCTCCTCCATGTTCACGCCCTTGATGGGTAGGCCTCCTGGATAGCCGAGGCCTTCAAGCTCCTCGAATCGTCGCTCCATGTGGAGGGTCAACCTCTGAATCTCCATCTTAAGCCTCATCCTCCCCTCCTTCAGCCTTGACATCCGACCCTCCAGACGCCTCCTCTCAGCGTCGAGTTTCGCCATCTCTCTCCTCCGCTCCTCGATCGTCTCCCTGATCGATCTTAGGGCTTCCATGATCTTGGTCTTCTCCCCCTCCAGATGCTCGATCTCTCCGCTGAGCCTTTCGATCTCAGCCCTTATCTCCGCCCTCCGCTCCCCTATGGAGTTCAGCTCCTCCCTAAGCCTCTCCATCTCCCTCTCCAGGTCTCCGATCCTCCTCCTCAGCACCCCCTCTATGACGTTCTCCGTCGTCTTAATCTCCGCCCTGATGTCATTCAGCCTTCCCCTCAGCTCCGATAGTTGGCTGATCACCTCGTAGAGTTCCCCCTCCCTCTTAGTCAGCTCCGACGGCGTTAGATGGGTCAACTCCTCTATCTCGTCGCTCTTCTTCTCGATCTCGCCCTCAATCCTCGCTCTACGCTCCATAAGGGTCTCTATGAGATTCTTCTCCTTCCTCACCTCCTCCTCCAGCCTTCCGATGTCGTCCTCCACCATCCTCAGATTTCTCTCAGCCCTGTTGTAGCCTCCTAATACCTCCTCCCGCTCCCGCTCAACCCTCTCTATACTGCGTCTAATCTCGTCGACGGCCTCGTTAAGCCTTCTCAGCCTTCCCCCCGAGCCTTGTAGACTCTTTAGACCCCTGTCGATCCTACCCTTGAGCTTCCTCACATCCCTTGAAAACCTCTCAATCTCCTCCCTCCTCGGTATTAGGCTCAGCATCTCCCTCCAGGGTTGATAGTGACCCCCCTTCAGGGCGCCCTCAGCCTCGAAGACGTCTCCATCGAGGGTGACGGCCCTATACCCCTCACCGACAACCCTTAGAGCTGCCTCCTCGTCTTCAACCAGAACCGTGTCGCCCCATACGTAGTGGACTGCTGATGCGTAATGTTCATCGAACTTCATTATGTCGGGCATCAACCCGATTATGCCCCTACCCTTAGGCTCTGGAGGCCTCTCCGGAGGTGTGAGGACGTTGAGGGGTAGGAATCTGGAGACGCCGAGCCTCGTCTTCTTCAATCTCCTGATGCATTCGAGGGCTGTCTCCAGGTCTTCGACTACTATGGCTGTATGCCAGCCCCTTGATGAGGCCTCCACGGCCTTGGCGTATTTACGTCTGTATTTGACGAGTTTGATTAGGGGGCCGTGGTAACCCTCTATGGCTCCGGTCTCCCCCATCTCTAGGATTCTCTCCCTCGCCCTCGCATCCGTCGACAGCTTCTCCCATAGCTCCCTCTGAGCCTTCCACCTTGAGACCTCGCTCTCAGCCTTCTTCAATAGGGCCCTGGCGTTCTTAACGCCTGATTTAAGGCTTCTATGCCTCTTGAGTCCCCGCTCAAGCTCCTTGAAGACTTCGAGGAGTCTCCGCTCCTCCCTCTCCTTAATCTGCTTATACTCCTCGATTCTCCTTCTCAGCGATTCTAGGGTTGACTTAAATCTCTCACGTCTCTCCCTCAGCCTCCTCAACCGCTCCTCTAGGCTCTCCACCCTTATGTTATGCCTCTCTATCTCGGCGTCTATCCCTCTCAGGGTGTCCTCCATCTGGATTATGGAGTTTCTAAGCTCCTCCATCCTTCTCTGGCTCTCCCTGAGGGTCTCCCTCATCGATGAGACCTGCTCCTCCAGGCTTCTCCGTCTATCCTCAAGGCCTTCGATCTCCCCCGATAGCCTCTCCTCAGCCTCCCTAAGCCTTCGCAGCTTCTCCTCTGCCTCTGCTAGATTCCTCCTCGCCTCCTCCAGCTCTCCCCCCGCTTCTTCGAGTCGACGCTCCAATTCGCCTCTCCTATGCTCAAGCTCCCTGAGCCTCCCCTCCAGGCTCTCTATCCTCGTCTTTCTCCCAGCCAGCTCCGACTCCAGCAGTGGGAGTCGGGTTCCACCCCGCTCCTCCATCTCCCCCTTGAGGGTCTCAAGCTGGGTCTCGATCTCGCCTCGTCTCCTCTCCAGCTCCTCGACCTCGGCTCTCAAGCGTTCGATCTCCCCCTCACCCCTCTCAACCCTCTCCCTCAGCTCTGAGAGACGGCTCTCAAGGGTTGAGACCTCGTGGGAGAGCTTCAGGGCCTTAAGCCTCGCCTCCTCCTCGCATAGGAATCGATATCGGATGGCGTCATTCCGCTGCCTCTCCAAGTCTAGAACCCGCTTCCTAACCTCATCGATCCTCGCCGACGCCACCTCTATCTTCCGCTCCGCCTCCCTCAGCCTCTCCTGAGCCTTCGCCTTCCTCTCATCGTATTCCCTCAGCCCTATTAGATCCTCAAGGGCGGCCATCCTCTCCGCGGCCGTGAGATCGCTCAGCCGCGTCGCAGCACCTTGGAGGACGATGTTGTAGCCGCTGGGATTTATTCCCGCCATATCCAGAAGGTCTAGGACGGCCCTCCTTGAGACTCTCCTCCCATCTATGAAGTAGCGGCTTCTCCCCTCTCGGTCTATCCTACGGCTGATCGTAACCGTATCCTTATCGACGGCTAAACCCCTATCGGTGTTATCCAATTTGATGGAGACCTCTGCGACCCTAGCCTTTCCTCCCTCCACCACGCCGTCATAGATGAGTTCTGAGAGGTCTGAGACCCTCATACGCCTCGTGGCTAGTTCGCCGAAGACGAATTGAACTGCGTCGATGATATTGCTCTTCCCACCTCCATTCGGGCCGGTTATGATGTTGAGTCCCTTATTGAAGTTCAGCCTGACGGTGCCGCCGAAGGATTTGAAGTTCTTGATGACGAGTCGCTTGATATACACCATATCCGAACCCCATTAGACGACTAGTTTAACCTAGGGTCTCCTAACCCCCATCATTATAACACTTCCCTAAAGGATTCAAGCCTAAGGTTCGTCGTAAGCCGTATAACAGAAGTATTATAATGTATTATTGGGCTGGGCAAAGCCTTAGAAGATTAAGGCGGCGATCATTAATTGAATATGAGGCTTAAGAGATTTATGGAGGCGGTTAGAGAGGAGGGGTTTGACGCCTACCTCGTCTATGGCTCAGCCGACATCTACTACCTCACCTCCTCCACGGGCGGCGGAATACTCCTCATCGCCGATGGAGAGTCAACGCTCTACACGCCGAGGCTCAACTACCCCATGGCCGAGGAGCAGGTGAAGACCTGCGAAGTCCAACCCTATAAGGGGGAGAGGGAACTCATCGAGTTCCTCCAAAAGAGGCTGAGAGATGTGGGGAATATCGGCTATAATACCCTCTCCCTATCCACCTATCAGAGGCTGAGGGAGAGGCTTGGAGAGGCGGAGCTTAGGGAGGCCTCCGAGCTTCTATGGAGGATGAGGAGGGTGAAGGATGAGGAGGAGCTTAAGCTGATGAGGAGGGCTGGGGAGCTGGCGGACATCGGGATGGAGGCCGCGAGGGAGTCTCTCAAGCCAGGTGTGAGGGAGCATGAGGTGGCGGCGGAGATAGCCCATGCGATGATGCGGGAGGGAGCTGAGGGACTCGCCTTCCAACCCATCATCGCCTCAGGCCCGAGATCGGCGTATCCCCATGGAGGGGTCACCGATAGGAGGATTCGATGGGGGGAGCTGGTCGTCGTCGACATCGGAGCCATCTACAGGGAGTATAGGTCGGATATAACGAGAACCTTCATCGTCGGCGAGGCCTCCGAGAGGCAGAGGGAGATATACAGCGTCGTCTTAGAGGCCCATCTGAAAGCGATGGAGGCCATGAGACCAGGCATCGAGGCGAGGAGGGTCGACGGCATAGCGAGGGAGATCATCATCAACGCTGGATACGGCGATTATTTCATCCACTCCCTTGGACACGGCGTAGGGCTGGAGGTTCATGAACCCCCAAGGCTGAGCGAGGAGGGGGAGGACATCCTCGAGGCTGGAAACGTGGTCACCGACGAGCCAGGCATCTACATACCAGGATATGGCGGCGTGAGAATCGAGGATACGGTTCACATAACACCTTCAGATGTGGAGAGGCTTACGAAATTCGAGAGGGGGCTTGATGCTGTGATCCTCTAATCTACCTACCGAATCTTCTTTGTCTCCCCTGATAGCTTCTAATAGCCCTATATAGGTCGATGTCCCTGAACTCGGGCCAGTAGACGTCGAGGAAGAAGAGCTCGCTGTAGGCTGACTGCCAGAGGAGGAAGCCGCTGAGCCTGGCCTCACCTGAGGTTCTGATGATCAAATCCGGATCTGGCTGGGGTAGATGCGAGGTGTAGAGATGCTTCTCGAAGAGTTTTTCATCTATCTCCTCGGGCTTCAACTCTCCATGCTCAACCCTCTCAGCGATCTTTATGGCGGCGTCGACGATCTCGGCTCGCCCACCATAGGCGATGGCGAGGTTCAGATAGAATCGGTCATAATCCTTCGTCTCCTCCTCAACCCTATGTATGAGCTTCTGCAGCCTCTCCGGAAGTAGGTCGACTCGGCCTAAGACCCTCACCCTAACCTGCTTCTCATGTATCACCTTGGATTCGAGGAGCTCCTGGAGCTTCTCCTCTAGCAGCTTCATCAACTCCTCCACCTCCTCCCTCGGCCGTTTGAAATTCTCGGTGGAGAAGCAGTAGAGGGTGATGGCCTCTATGCCGAGATCGAGGCACCACTCTAGGAATTCCCTAGCCTTCTCAGCTCCAACCCTATGCCCCTCCCAGGGTTGGCGGCTCTTAGATGAGGCCCATCGACGATTTCCGTCGAGGATCACCCCTATATGTCGAGGCTTCTCCCCCGAGTTGATCTGATGTTTCAGCCAGCTCTTATACAGCCTGTAGACGCCGAGGATGGAGAGGAGGCGTCTGATGAGGGAGTCGATCCTCAACTCCATCAACCTTCAGAGGGAGTTCTCTCAAACCCCCTTAAGGGCATCCATCTATAGAGGAATATGACGGTGAGTATAGTCGTCGCAACGCCGACGAAGGAGATGAGGACGAGGGGAGACCAGAGGGTTAAAACCTTCTCAGGGCTGAGCAGAACCTTAGCCGACTCGACGGTGATGAAGCGAAGCCAGAAGAAGACCACCATCCCAGCGAGGTAATGCCTGATCTTAGGATCCTTCTGCATGTGGCAGGAGGCTGCTCCCCCGATGAGGGAGACGATGATACCCATTATCACGAAGTCCACAGCCCGCAGCATGAAGGCTCCTAGAAGTATCGGGGAGAGTTTAAGCCAGAAGGGGAAGTTCGACCAGATGGGTGGGGCGCCCTCGGGGACATACTGCATCGCCTTCGTCACCCCGAGGAATAGGCCAACGATGGTGAGGGTTGCCCCAGCGCCCATGGAGGCGGTTGTTATCTGCTTCTCAGGTGGTGGAAGCTTCAACTTGATCATCGCCAACCGCTCATCGAGGGCGAAGCCCTTAAGCAGTAGGGCCGCTCCGACGAGGAATGTTAGAACCATCCCAGCATTCTCCAATTGATTGAAGAGGGTGAGGATGCCGAGGGCGATGAGCATGACGCCAGGCACGCCGAGGCTCAGCCTCGAATAACGGGGATCATTCACGAGGGTCTTGAGGTATCTGAAGAAGATGGCCCCGGTCTCCTCGAGGCG
>JAPDJB010000179.1 GCA_029259285.1 Candidatus Bathyarchaeota archaeon
TTCGCATTATCCTCCCCAGCCGTCGTCGACGGAGCCGTCTTCATCGGAACCGGATCGGGCATCATATACTGCCTCGATGAGGCCGTGGGGAGGGAGGTATGGCATTACCTCACCGACTCCTGGTTTGGATCATCGCCGGCGGTGGCTGAGGGGAGGGTTTTCATAGGATGTGAGGATGGACACCTCTACTGCCTAAACGAGTCCACGGGTGAGGCCCTATGGAGATTCGAGACCGGTGGAGCCGTATATTGTTCCCCACTCATCGCCGATGGACGAGTCCTCTTCGGCTCCCATGATGGACGGCTCTACTGCTTAACCCTCGACGGCGAGCCTCTATGGATGTATTCAACCTGGCTTGAGGGCTTTGTGAAGCCGACTCTCGCTGGGGGTAGGAGGGGTGGGGCTATATGGTCTTCCCCAGCCCTCTACAGGGGTCTCATCTACTTCGGCTGTGAAAATGGCTTGGTCTACTGCCTAAACTTCACAGATGGCGTGGAGGTGTGGGTCGCCGAGACCTCAGGCCCCATCTGGTCTACGCCAGCCATCTCGGATGGCATCGTCTACATAGGCTCTAAGGATGGATGCCTCTACGCCTTCGACGCCTTCAACGGCGAGCTGCTCTGGAGCTTCAGAACAAACGGCTCCATCTATTCGTCGCCGGCGGTATATGGAGGCCTAGTCGTCTTCGGCTCCTTAGATGGCTACGTCTACTGCCTAGAAGCCCATAACGGCTCCCTGAGATGGAGCTTCGCGACCGGTGGGCCAATATACTCGTCGCCAGCCGTCGCTGATGGTAGAGTTTACATAGGCTCCGAGGATGGCTCAATATACTGTCTGGACATCGATGATGGAGGCCTCATGTGGAGGCTTAGGCTTGGAGTTCCAATCTCCTCCTCTCCAGCTTTAGCCGATGGAAATCTATATGTCGCATCCTATGATGGCCGTCTATACTCTGTTGGAGCCAATCGATTGGGGAGGCGTTTCCCCTGCCACCTCATCCTCTATAGCATCGTGGGAAATGTCCATGGAGCAGGCTCCTATAGGCCTGGGTCGGTGGCCACCTTCACCGTCGAGCCGACGATCGTGGAGGTGGAGCCTGGCGTCAGATACGTCTTCAAGGGCTGGATCAGCAATAGGGTTGGCTCAGGGTATAATGGGCCTAATGTGACGGTGAGCCTGGTTATGGACTCCGCGGTCATCGAGACGGCTAATTGGAGGAGGGAGTGCTACATAGAGATCCTCGTCGACCCCCCAGAGGGGGGCGTCGTCACCCCCTCCTCAGGGTGGTATGAGTCGGGTTCCTATGTGAGGATCGAGGCTAGGGCTAATCCAGGATATAGGTTTAAGGGTTTCATCGGGGAGGGTGAGGGATCCTACACCGGCTCTGAGGACTGCATCACCCTCCACGTCCTCAACCCAATGGTTGAGAGGGCTGTCTTTGAGAGGGTTCCCCCATGGATTAGGTTTAGATGGTGGATCTCGCTGCTCCTAGTGATCCCAGTGTTATGGCTTTTGAGGAGGCTTCTGCCACGTCTAGGCGGCTTAGTCGATTACAAATCTTAAATCCCTGAAGGGGAGGAGTGAGTTTGATGAGCCTGGTGACCGATAGGGATTTCATCCTCTCCCTCCTCGTCGTCGCCGCCATAAGCCTCGGCTCCTTCTACTTCTTCGAGGATCTCTTCATCGTCGGATTGTTCATAGGTCTTGGATTGGCTATGTGGATTGTCTGGCATTTAGTCGGTAAGGGTATCGCCGCCCTGATAACCCGTAGGGATGTTAGGAGGGGGGATGCGAGGCTCATCAGCCCCGCCAGCTATGAGCCTGATAGGCTTGGGATTAAGGAGATTTTGAAGCTCTCCTTCTATCCAAACCTCTTCTCCTTCTCCCTCCTCTCCCTAGCCTATCAGATATTGGGTTTGGAGGTTGGCAATCCATCGGAGCTCCTCGACTTCATGACGAACGCCCTCTTCCTCCTCCCCTTCACCATCTTCATACCCGCCATCTGGATCGTTGAGCACTCCGGCATCGTCGTCGTCAGGCCTGGGGAGTATCCACGCCCCCTATCCTACTTGGAGATCGTTGGAGACTTCATAGATATAGGGTCGATGATAGGCCTGGCGCTCACCGTCGCCCTCGCTCTGAGAGCCTCTGGAAGCCTCCTCGACGCCTTCGGCTGGATCACGGCTTTCCTCTTCATATTCTTCCTCATGATGTTCATCCCCTCCCTCCTGGCCACAGCCCTCTATCTACGTCTAAGCCTCCTAAAGGCTATTCAGTCCTTAAGGGAGGGGCTGCTACTCCACGATGTCGACCTAGAGGTTGAGTATAGATGCCCCAACTGTCGGGCCGCCGTATCCCTCGGGGAGAGGTTCTGCCCCGAGTGTGGTAGATCCCTTATGGAATAGCTTTTAAGACCATGGTTCCCCATCTCTTGCGGCGAGGAATCCTCGATGCCCTACTGCCCAAACTGTGGAGCTGAGATCGAGGAGGACTACCTCTTCTGCCCCGAATGCGGTCAGGCTTTAAGGGCTGTTCCCAGGGAACCCGTCTCCTTCGCCCATCTAGTGGGTAGGGGGTTGAGATGTCTACTCACCCCAGTTAGGCCTCCGCCTCCACTTTATAGGCCTACGGATGTAGTCTATGAGCGTCGACCCCCCTACTCCCCCGTTAGGAGGTATCTGCTGCTGGGCTTCATCCTCGGAGTCGTCGGGATGTTCCTCATGTATGGGGGTGAATGGCTCACCTACTTCGGTGTAACCATCATCGGTATGGCTCCACCGATCCTCTACTTCCTATGGATGCGTAGGAATGACCGCTATGAGGAGGAGCCTCTAGGCATGGTTCTCTTCACCATAGGATGGGGAATCTTCATCGGAATCTTCGCGGGAATGCTCAACAGCTTCCTATCAGAAGGCTTCCACCTGGGAGGCTACATCGCAGCCTTCACCGAGGAGCCTCTCAAGGCTCTTGGCGTCTATCTCCTCGCCAGGCATAAGACTCTGGGTAGGGAGTTTAACGATCACATGGATGGCCTCGTCTACGGCTCTGGGGCTGGGGCGGGCTTCGCCCTAATGGAGAACTTCCAATACATCTACCAGAACGCCGTTATGGGGACTACTCCACTACCCTCAATAGCTGGGATAAGGGCCGTCTCAGCCCTGGGCCATCTGGTCTATACTGGGCTTACAGGCTTCATCCTGGGCTATGCGAAGGCGAAGAGGGGATACCTGAGGCCGACGGATTTCATAGCTGCCTTGATACCTGGTGTGATACTCCACGCCCTCTGGAATACCCTTTCCATCCTCTTCTTCATCCTCGCCCCCCTCTACGCCTTCATATACTACAAAAACATCAAGGTGGCTCAGAGGGATGAGGAGTTCTGGGGTTATCGCATAAGGGCGCCGGTGGAGTAGCTACTCCAAATTCGTTCCGCATCGAACGCAGAATCTGGCTGTGGGCTTGTTTTCGTGGCCGCAGTTGGGGCATATCTTAGCCTTCTTTCTCCTCCCCCTCCTGGTGGGGGTTGGCTGTGGCGGGGTTGGCTGTGGTGTCGGTGTTGGGGGAGTTGGCGGTGGAGTTGGTGGAGCCTCCTCAACGGCCTCGACGGCTCCATACTTCTCCTCATATATGCTTAGAACCTTCTGGAGATGCTCCATCAGCCTCTTAACGCCTATGGGTCTTAGGGCGTATCGCTGGTAGATGGTTATGCTCTCCTCCTCTTCATAGCCGAGGCCGAATTCGACGTATCCCTCGTAGACCTCGCTGGAAAAGTAGTCCGTGTATAGCACCCTCTTATCGAGGATGACCTCCTCCTTCCCCTCACCCATCTCAAGCACCAATCCCACCTTCCCCTAAGCCTATTTAAGTCCGATGACTTCGGACATCTTAAATCCGGATTTAGAGGATGGTCTTAGGGGCTGGGGATGGTTAGGGTTGCGACGGGTATGGGCTTCGAATTGGAACTCCCTGAATCCTATACGCATCTGAAGCTGGAGGCTGAGAAGGCCATCGACGAGATATTAAGCGACAGGCCGAAGGCGAGGAGAATGTGGGAGCTTATGCGATACGACCCAGAGGTGAACGCCGACTGGGATATGGCTAACTACATAGCCGTGGCGAAGCTGAAATACAACGACCATGGTGAGATCCATGCGAAGATCGTCGCCGCCAACGCCCTGAAGATGTTGAGCCTCCTATTGGAGCATGGCATCACAACCGACGTGATGCGTGAGAGGGCTGGAGACGAGGATGACGCCCACCTCATAGTCCTCGCGGGGGCGCTCCTCCACGACATAGGAAATCAGGTTCACAGGGAGATGCACAACGTCTCAGGCGTCTACCTCGCCATACCTCTGCTGAATAGGTTGTTGCCGAAGATCTATGAAGAGGATGAGATCATGTATGAGATCCGTGGACACATCCTCCACTGCATCTACGCCCATGAGTTCGATGTCAGAGACTTAACCATGGAGGCGGCCCTCGTAGGCATAGCGGATGGAACAGACATGACAAAGGGGCGAGGCCGATTGGCGTTTGATAAGGGGAACGTCAACATACACACCGTATCAGCCCTAAGCATCGACAAGGTTGAGATCACGAGGGGATATGAGAAGCCGATTAGGATTCAGATCGAGATGAGCAACAGCGCAGGAGTCTTCCAAATCCAGGAGACCCTCTGCAAGAAGATAGCTGGAAGCCCCCTGGAGCCATACATAGAGGTTGTCGCCCTGGCGCAACCTGAGAAGCCTCCGATGGATGAACGCATCGTCCACCGGCTGATCATAAGCGGAAAGAAACTCGAAGCCCTATAGATTCAAGTCTAAAGAGATGGCTCATCCGTAGAATGTCATTAGATTATATGCTCGAGAAGTGGCGGGCTCGGTGGGATTCGAACCCACGACCGCCGGCTCCGCAGGCCGGCGTCCTATCCAGGCTGGACGACGAGCCCAGGATAATCTCCATCCAGCATTATATAAATAGGTTAATGGATGCTCTCAGCATCGGTATAACGCTCTAATAATTTTTCCTTGATGTTAATGGAACCATTAACGGGTTAGAGGGGCTTCATGTAGCCTCCGTCGGAGTCTGCGGCTCCGATGACTACTCTATGGTATGTCTCATCTTCTGCTTCTACTCTCTCGAGGATTCCCCTGAATTTTATTCGTTCATCTTCTTGGAATATGCCGCTGAAGAGGCCTTCATAGGAGGTTATCTCCTCCACCTCTTTGATGTCGTTCTCTCCCTTGAGGGATGTGTCCTCGACTCTGTATATGGCTGGGGTGTATATGCCCTCTGAGGCGTCGATGATGGTTGCTTCGCCCTCCACTTGGCCTATGCGTCTGTAGATGCGGCTTCCATATTGCTCGGTGATCTCTTCGTCGTCTCTAACTGGGTGGATGGAGAAGTATGTGTCCATGTAGAAGCCTTGATTCCAGCGTCTCAGGGCGATCTCCTGGAGCTCCATCTCGTTGAGGGGTAGCCTATCGAGATGTCTGCGGCACCAATCCCTGATCCACGTCTCTGAGGGTGTTTCCACCTCCTCGACTCCGGCTTTGAGGGTTTCCATAAGGCTTCTGGACGCCCTGTAGCCGTGGATTGTTAGGTCTATGTCTGAGAATTTTGGGTTGTGTATCCCAAGCAGTATGGAGCCTGTCACCCCGAAGTCTGTGGGTCTCAGCCCCGAGGCTCTTGACAGAAGCTCTACGAGGCTTAGGAGTTTCCCCTCCAGCTCGTCTATTGGGCCTCTCCTCAGTAGGGTTCTAAGTCTCTCCCTGGGTCTGTGGTATCGTTTAATCCTGCTCCTTGGGATGGCTGAGACCCTTATCCCCCTTATTGGGCAGTTGTATAGGTATTGGGGATATTGCTCCTCCAGCAGCCTGTAGGTGGCTTCAACCTGGGTGACGTGGTAGTAGGGTATGGCCCTACCATATCGTCTTCGGCCTCTCCCCCATTTTCCGGAGGCCTCTGTGATGTATTTGAGATATGCCGTATATCTGTCTGGGGGGTGGAGGTAGCCGACTACACAGAAGATTAAGCCCTCAACGGTCTCTATGTAGTCCTTATCCTTCGGCCTATCCATCTATGAGAACCATTTTTAGAGGCTGTTAAGATTGTTGCTTGAGGATGGTCACAAACCTCCCAGCCGAGGCTAAGCATAAATGGATGGAGGTAAGCCAGGCGAGAGACCCAGAGCTGAGGCTAAAGCTGATGGCCGAATTCCTATCCCTGGTTCCGAAGCATAAGGGGACAGCCAAACTCTGCGCCCACGTCCGCCGACTCATGAGCCAGCTAAGAGACGAAATAGAACGCAGAAAAAGAGCCCGCAGAGGGGGTGGAGCTCCATCATATTATCCGGAGAAATCTGGAGCCGCCCAGGTTGTGATCCTCGGCCCGACGAATGTGGGTCGAAGCAGCCTCCTGAGGGCTGTTACCAACGCAGAGCCTGAGGTCGCCCCCTACCCCTTCACAACCCGTCGACCAATTCCAGGGATGCTCCAATATGAGGATGTCCAGATACAGCTCGTTGAGGCTCCACCCCTCGTGGAGGGAGCCTCGGAGGGGCGTGGAGACGGATACAGAATCCTAAGCCTCGCCAGAAATGGAGACGGCCTCATAATCATGATCGACTTGACCGACGACCCAGTGGAGCAGTATAGGATGATCTCAACCGAATTGGAGAAGGCGAGGATACTAACCGTCAAGCCCAGGGGCGAAGTCATCATAGAGCGGAGACGCTATGGGTCGGATATCCAATTCATCTGGGAGGGAAGCCTGGAGGGATGCACAGCCGGAGACGTTGTGGAGCTCCTAAAGAGCTATGGCATCAGGTCGGCGACCATCAGGATCAGGGGCGTCGCCACCCTCGACGACGTGGAGGACGCCATCTATGGGGCCTCGGTCTATAGGCCGACGCTCGTCATCGCTAATAAGGCCGATTTAGGGGTAGACCCAAAAACCCTAAGGGAGCTGAGAGAATTGGTCAGCCCCCTGGAGCTGATGGTCACCTCAACACAACGAGGCGGAGGCCTATCGGAGAAGCTGGGGTCAAAGCTCTTCAGACTGCTCAACCTCATCAGGGTCTACACCAAAGAGCCTGGAGAGAAGCCCTCACCGAGGCCCTTCATCCTGAGGCGTGGAGCCACCATCGGCGACCTCGCCAGGATGATCCACAGCGACCTACATAGAGGTTTCAGATACGCCCGTCTATGGGGGCCGAGCGCCAGATTCCCAGGAGAAAGAGTAGGCCCCGACAGGGTGCTGGAGGATGGAGACATAGTTGAGATACATGCATAGACTGACAGCCGCTGTCAGTCTACAATCGGCTTTAGATACTCCCCCTCCAAAGCCGAGCCGACGACCACCCTAAGCCAACGCTCATCTCCACAGTGAACCTCCTCTAAGACGCCCCTAACCCTAAAGCCCTCACCAGCCTTCAAGAGGCCCCTATGCTCACCGATCATCGAAGCCAACTCGACGACATCGCCCTCAACCCCTCCCTCCAGGGGGTTGAACTCCTCAACCCTATAGATGGCTGGTCTAAAGACCGACTCAGGGGACTCAGCCACTCGCCCCTCACCCTCAACGACGCCGAGGGGCCGATAGGTTTTAGGTCTCCGATCGATCTCGCTGAACCTTCGGACGGCGTTCACAACGAAGGGGACATCCTCAAATAGGCCTCGATTCATCCTCCTAACCTCCACCTCGCCGCGCCTCAGCAGCTCCAGCAGGCCAGCCTCCTCCAGCTTTAGGAGGCATCTCTGAACCCTCCGAAAGTTCTCAGCCCCATAGACAGCGATGTCTATGTCGCTCCCCTCATGATGCATACCTAGGGCTATGGAGCCATGAATCCCGAGGAAGCCCTCGGAAACCCCTGAGACCTCCGATATA
>JAPDJB010000166.1 GCA_029259285.1 Candidatus Bathyarchaeota archaeon
ACGGCCGACATAAACACCATAGATACGAGGCTCGTCAAGGGGGCTAGGATTCCCAGGAGGCGGTATGACGCCGTCATCATAGAGAGCACCTATGCCACCCAGGAGCATCCCGATAGGAGAGACCTGGAGGAGGAGTTTATCAAGGAGGTGAGGGGCGTCCTCGACGAGGGTGGCCGAGTCCTCATACCAGCCTTCGCCGTCGGCAGGAGCCAGGAGATGCTCAGCATACTCCACGCCTACGGCTTCAGGAGGAACGTCTACATAGATGGCATGGCGCGGGAGGTCAACGAGATATTCCTCAACTATCCCGACTACCTGAAGGCTCCGAGGGCCTTCATGAAGGCACTCTCAACGACGAGGGTTGTTAGGGGCTGGAGGGATCGACGTGAGGCCCTGAGGAGGCCGAGCATAATCGTCGCCCCCTCAGGTATGCTTCAGGGGGGGACGGCCATCTACTATATGGAGAACCTCGCCCTCGATGAGCGGAGCGGAGTCTTCCTCGTCAGCTTTCAGATACCTGGAACGGGCGGCGCGAAGCTGCTGGAGACGGGCCGCTTCACCATCGGCGACAGGGAGGAGGAGGTTAAGGCCAGGGTTAAACGCTTCGATTTCTCAAGCCACGCTGGGATGACGCAGCTCCACGACTTCCTCAGGGGGCTGAGGGGGGAGCCGAAGATCTATGTTATACACGGTGAGGAGGAGAACTGTAAGGCCCTAGTCGACTGGACTGTGGAGGAGCTTGGCTTAGAGGCTCAAGCCCCACAGCAGGGAGATGAGTTCGAGGTATAGGCGTGAAGAATTAAAAGGTGGATGAAGGGACTCCTTGGAGATGTCCTCAACCTCGATTAGGGGTCTCTTCAGGGGAAATATCCTCGTCCTAACCGTCAGCAGGATCATCTGGAGCCTATCATCAGCCATAGTGATGCCCTATCTCTCCCTCTACATCCTCAACCTAGGCGGAAGCAAGCCTATAATAGGGCTTGTAAACGCCCTTGGAAATCTAGCCGGCATCTTCCTCTACCCCATAGGGGGATATATAGCGGATAAGGCGGGGAGAGCCAGGCTGGTTGGGTTCTCAACGCTTCTATATGCGTCGAGCTTCCTCGTCTTCGCCCTAGCCCCAGATTGGAGATGGATTGCAGCCGCCCTCATCTATCAGCAGCTAGCCCTCTTCTACATGCCAGCCCTCAACGCCATCATGGCCGACTCCATACCGGTAGGGGTGCGAGGCCGAATATTATCGTTGATGATCGCCATTCCAGGCGCCGTGAGGATCATAGCCCCCTACATCGGAGGCCTGTTAATCGCCGTCTATACTCTCCGGCCGGCGATGAGGATCGGCTATCTCATCAGCTTCATCCTCGGCGTCCTCGTCGCCGCTATGAGGCTGAGATACTTGGAGGAGACCATAGAGGGGGAGGGGATAGGACGCGACATTCTTGGGATATTCAAGGCTGCCTACGCCGAGATCGCTGTCTCCCTCCGATGGATTGGCTCCCATATGCGGGGATATATGGCCCTCGCCATAATCCTAATCCTGGTTAACAGCGTGGTCATGCCCTTCTGGGTTGTCTACGCGACGGAGATCATCGGCCTCACACCCTATCAATGGGGTGTGATACTCCTCATCGGAGGCGTAGTCAGAACGGTGATGAGCCTCATAGCTGGAAGCCTCGTGGATCGCATCGGGGCTAAGACCTGTATGATGATAGCCTTCGCGGTGGCTGCCCCCTCCATGATACTCTTCACCCGATCACGGGGCTTCCTCGACGCCTCCCTGATATATGTGGCTCTGAGCCTCGCAGGCGTCTTCCTCTGGATCGCCACCTCCGTCCTACTCGCGGATACGATACCCAGAGCTATTAGAGGCCGCATAATGGCCGCCCTTGGACAGGGTGTGGGTATAGGGATAGCCGGTGGAGGCTACGCCAGCGGCTTCCTCCTCTTCATCCCCATGACCCTAGGCTCCTATGTAAGCGGCTACATCTACCAGCTAAACCCAGCCTACCCCTGGCTCATCCAATCCATAACGCTGACATCAGCCCTCATCCTCGCAATATGGCTAGTCAAGGAGCCTGAACGAGCTGAGGCCTAGAAAGATAAAAATATCCCCTACTAAACGAGAGTCTTGCGAGATGCCGAGGGAGATATTCGACCCAGAGGAGTTCCTACGCATCGCCGAGAGGGCCTCCGAATGTAGAATAAAGCGTTTAGGCGACGTGATGAAGCTGAAGCTGAGAACCAGGAGATACCTCTACACGCTTAAGGTCAACGTGGAGGAGGGGGAAGAACTCCTAAAGAAGATTAAATGCCCAAAGAGGGAGGTATAGCCCTTTAGATATGCATATATGTATGCGCATGGATATTAGATGCGATGACGAAGGTTATCTCCCTCTCCGATGAGGCCTATAGGGCCCTTAAGAAGTTGAAGAGGGAGGGGGAATCCTTCTCCGATGTGGTCTTGAGGCTGATAAGGGGTTTGGAGACTAGACCCCTAACCGATTTCTCTGGGAGATGGGTGGGCGACGACATAGAGGAGGTATTCAAACGAGTCCTCGACGAGAGGGAGAGGGCTGAGGCGAGGGGTGTCTGGAGTTAATGGTATGCCTCGACACCGACATATTGGTGGGATTGCTGCGAGGAGATGGAAGGGCTATAGGCGTCATAGAGGAGCTCCAGAGGAGGGGGGAGCCCTTAAAGACGACGATCATAACCGCCTACGAGCTCCTGAAGGGGGCGGCCTCCTCCTCCAAGCCGAGGGAGAATATGCGCCTCGTGAAGGAGATGCTGTCAAACATCAACATATTGACGCTCAGCTATGGCGCCTGCGAGGAGGCCTCTAAGACATACGTCAAATTGAGGAGGAGGGGAGCTGTCATAGGAGAGTTTGACCTCCTAATAGCAGCCATCGCAATCCATAACGATGAGCTCCTCATATCCAGGGATAAACACTTCAAGCTGATTGAGGATCTCAAACTCGAAACCTGGTAGGGGATCTGGAGCATAGATAGTCGACGATCCTATCACTAAAGAAGATGGACAACCTATCGAGCCTGGTTAGGGTGTCTCCCCCACAGCTCAGCAGCAGCTCCGCAGCCTCTCTAAGCCTCCCCCTGAGACCCTTAGGCAGATGCCTAAAGGCTTCCTCAAGGAGCCCCTCAGCCCCACCCCTAACCCCCAGCAAGGGGGCTAGACATCCAACCCCCTTCAGGAGCTGAGCTATGTAGAGGGCCCCCTCCCCAGGGGTGGAGAGACTCCTCCAGGCCTCAACCTCCTCCCTCGACGGCTTGATGACATACTCGGCATAGGCGAATTGGCAGTCGATGAAGCCGTGATCGACGAGTAGCCGCTCAACCTCAAAATCCTTCACGGCGATGCTCAAGAGGTAGAGCAGGGTCTCAGCCAACTCCCTTGAGCCGCCGAGAAGCTCAGAGGCTTCTAGGAGGCTTCTGGGCATGGGGAAGATGTAATGCTCAAGGGAGCCATGAAGCACTGAATGCCCAGCCTCATGCCTCAAACCGCCAAGCTGAAGCAGATGAGGCAGCCCCCTCATCCCTTCGAGGCAAACCATGATCCTCGGAGTCCCCCTCCAAGCATCATGCGTAGCGAAGAAGCCCAAGCCTGAAACAGGCCCCCTAACGCCGACAGAGGCAGCTTCCCCAGCCAAGACCGCATCCATCATCGAAGCCCTCTCGAAGATCCACAGCTCCAGAAGCTCAGGCCGACCAATACGACGATAACAATCCTCCAACACCCCCAGAATCCACTCAGCGAAGGAGTCATCGACGAAGCCATACCTTGAGAGAAATATCCTACCCAACCTGGATTAAGAGGGAGGAGGGCTCTGAATAAGCCTTCCTAACGATGGAACCCTTATAAGTGGTAGCCACTTATAACGTGAAAATTTTTTAAGGGGCTGATGGGCCGGGCGATATCCAGGGATCTAGAAACCGTCCTCACCGAAGAGAAGAATCGAGAAGCACCTCGTCCTCCCCAACCGCGCCAGATATATTCAACTCGTCAGGGAAAACGGCACATTGTGGATAATCCCAATGGGAAACCACAGGACATACCCACCGAAAAATCCTCAAATTAAAGAGGCAGAGCTTTTGAAATGCCCTCGTAACATCCCATCACCTTGTAACAAGCAATAAATGTTGAAACGTAGTAAAAATAGGAGATTTGGCGGCTTTATCCATAAGTCTTATAAATTGCTCACGTTCCAACATCCCTTTGGGGAGACGTAGTGATGACAAAAAGTGAATTTGAGTATGTTATGTCACTCGGCGATGAATTAGGAAAATATGTAGATAAATGGATAGCTGTTATAGATAATAAAATCTTAGCTTCTGATGAAGATATACGCGTGGTATATAAAAAGGCTAAGGAATTATATCCTAATAGAACTCCATTTATAATGAAAGTTCCAGCAGATCGCGTGATGGTGTTATAATTGTTTCCGTAAATCTATAACTTGTAAATATCTTATTTATACTTACAAATTAAATGATGGCTCAACTAGAACTATAAGATTACCTTTAGTCCAAGTTTTAATAGAATCTCATTTAGGAGAGGAATTTAAAACAATAGGTCTTGTAGATACCGGATCTACGAGCACTTTAATTCCAAAAGAAATAGCTGATTTGTTGATGTTGAAATACGAAGATGTTTCAATAGATGTTATTGGTGCTGGAGGGATCTTTAAAGCCAAAGTTACTAAGTTAAATAGATTATCGATACTAAAAAACGTAACTCCCTTTGCCACTTTTAGAAATATAAAAGTATTAGTTCCTGAAATAGAAGAAGCTCTGCCTTACGTAATACTTGGAAGGGATTATATCTTCAAAAGATTTAACATAACTTTTTATGAGAAGAGACATAAGATGCGATTTGTAAGGGCTTCTTAATCTTTAGATTTTGATCTCTTCTCATACTTTTAGTCGCTCTCTTCTTATCGCCACCATCTCCCTTATTTCTTTAAGTTCCGATTGGAGCCTTTCAATTGTTTCCATCATTAGAGCTCGTGAGGACGAGTGTTAACCTTTTAGGCTTTGAATTCCCTGGTGGGTGGCTCTCAGCTCGGTTGTGAGGCATTCGACCTCGGACGCGGGGAGGTCGAAATTTCTGCGGACGATTAGATAGAATCCTTAATCCGCACTTAGTGCGTATAAAGTTGATCTCTCAATGGATGAAGATGTCGTTAGAAGAGCTAAGGGAATAGGTTTAATCTTTCAAGGGTCTGCGAAAGGGCTTTAATTCGAGCAATAAAGGCCTTAGAGCAGGCAGAAGGGCAGAGGGGGGCCAATTACAAGACGGCTGTGGAGAGTGGTGGGCCGGGCAGGATTCGAACCTGCGACCCTCGCCACGTCAAGGCGATGTCATACCCCTAGACCACCGGCCCAGGCCACCTGATCGTGTGGATTCCTCCCTTATCTTTTTGTCGCTTCCCGTTGGAGAGCGATGAGGCCCATCTTCTCGTAGAGCTTGAAGAGTTCGATGAGGTATTCGAGGTTGCAGCGTCCGATCTCAAGTTCTATGAGTCTTGCGATCTCCAGTAGGCTTCGCTGGCCGTCAGCCCAGTATTGGGCGAGGATTCCCTGTATCTGGCTCTCCTTATATTTCCGATTCAGCCTCCAGTAGGCCTCTCGGTCTTCCCTCGGCAGCTTTCTCAGCCAAGGCTCGATGGAGATGGGTCCTCTGAACCTCCTCCTCGGCTTCATGGCGTCGGCCTCGATCTCTATTCGTCGCTTACGCCTCCTAATCCTCCTCAGCCTCAAACCCCTCTCGGATGCATACTCCCTGATCGCCTCCTCTATGCGGTTGGCCTCTTCCTCGGCTGTAGTTCTCAGCGCCCTACGGCATCTCTCCATCGCCTTCTCATCCAGCTCCACGCCCAGCCTCCCCATCGACTCCAGGGCCTCCATCCCCCTCTCAGCCTCGTATAGGAGCTCCCGCCTCGCCCTCTCCAGGGCCTCAGCTAAGACCCTCTCGCCTTCAGCCTCAGCCTCGTTCAGCGCCTTGGTTAGGATTCTCTGACCCCGCTCGAGGATTCGTCTCCGATACCTGTTGATCGTCTCCTCCATCATCCACCTCGCCTCGTTCACATCTGCTGAGGCGATGAAGTAGGCGTAGGTGGCAGCCATAAGGGCTGCTCTCCCAAGCATCTCTGGGTCAACCTTATCGACGGTGTCGAGGCTGGTGTGATAGAACCTATCAGGCCACTGGATGATCATGGGGCATGGAACCCCGACGGAGGGGTCTGAGAATATGTAGTGGTCGCTTCCGCCGGAGAAGGGGGTGACGGTCCACCTGTAGAGGGGGTAGGCAGCGGTTCCAGAGAAGTTCTTGAACTCCCCCTTCAACTCATCCAGGATGGCCTCGAGGAGGGGGTTGACATAGGATGCCTCGGCGTCGGGCGTCCACTCCAGGATGAGGCTGCTCCCGCAGAGCTCCTGGTTTTCACCCACCATGTCGAGATTCAGGGCGGCCACCATCTCCCCGATGCGATGCTCATTCTCAGCCAGCCAGGCGTAGGTTCCCGTCATCTCTGGGACGAAGAGGAATCGGATTGTCCTCCGAGGCCTTTTGAGCCTTCCCTCGGCGATCAGCTTCTGAAGCGCCCTAGCGGCCTCCATGGCTGCGGCGCATCCGGAGGCGTTGTCGTTGGCTGAGGGCTGGGGGTGGCAGATGTGGGCGACTATGACGACCTCCCCTTCGCCCTCGCCCTTTATCCAGGCCTCCCCGACCTCAAGGCTGCCACGCTTAAAGCCTGCGTCGACCCTCGCCCAAACCTTCACGGATTTCCCCCTCCTCCGCTGCTTTGCGACGAGATCCCTGAGCCATCTTCCCCTTCTCGGCGGGAGGACGAAGCCGAAGCAGGGCTTGGATTCATAGCTCCACCAGAAGCTGGTATACTGCAGCGCATCGTCGAGGTCTCCCTCCCTCCGCACAGGGGGGAAGAGCCTCATGCCGTAGTAGATGATGCCTATGGCTCCTCGATCCTCAACGGCCAATTCATAGACCCTGCTGATACGTCCATCGGTGAGGACTATACGCCCCTCAACTTCTAAGCCCCTATAATCCCGTGGCTCCTCCCCCCTGCCGACATAAACCACCTCAGCTTCCACGCCCTCAGGAGGCGTCGGATAACTACGCTGTATGAGGCTCAGCTTAGACTCAGACCACCTCGCCAGGGGCCGCCTCTCCGACTCGGGTTCACGGAGCCAGAGCTCCGCATCCCTGCACCACCACTCCCTGAAGAGGAGGCAGCTCCAGGCATAGCTCTCACCATCAGCCGGATAACGCCTCACCTCACCCTCAAGGCCATAACCCCTCAAAGCGTCGACGACAAACTCCACAGCAGCCCTAAATCCAGGACTCCCCTGAATACGATGATGACGAGTGATCTCAGAGACGAAGCCCAAAGCGATGCCGCCTGAAACCTCACCCCTCAACTCCTCCAAAACCGACTTAAACATCGATCAAGACTCCACCCAAAACTTAAAAAGGCCTCAGGGAGGAGGCTTAAACCTTTATAGAGGAAACCGGTCTCTATCATAGCGGCCGCGGTAGCTCAGCCTGGGAGAGCGTCCGGCTGAAGACCGGAATGTCCCCGGTTCAAATCCGGGCCGCGGCACTACGGATAAACCCGCGACACTTTTTGAGTTTCTTCACCTACGCCTCCTGAACAATTTAACTCCGTCGATGTCGCAGACGTATTCGAAGCCTGCCT
>JAPDJB010000181.1 GCA_029259285.1 Candidatus Bathyarchaeota archaeon
CGGGGCATAACCATCCTCCTCGTAGAGCAGCACGTCCAACACGCCCTGGAGCTCGCAGACTACGCCTACGTCCTCGAAAACGGGAGAATAGTCCTCGAAGGCGAGGGAGAGGAGCTCCTCGAAAATCCACACCTGAAGAAGCACTACCTCGGACTATAAAGAAAAATTAGTTTTTGAGGTGTTCATCGAACCATTTTAGCATCTGTTTTAGGCGTTCTTTCCTTATGCTTGGTTTTGCTAGGCTGCGGAAGACGTGGCTCCCCTCCATGAAGAGCACTAGGCGTGTCCCCTTTCCCAGAGCCTTTAGGGCTGTGTATAGGCCTATGGATTGGTCTATCCAGCATCGGTAGTCGTGGAGGCTGTGCACGAACATCGTCGGCGTCTCCACGTTGGGTGCATAGGTGATCGGCGACTTCTCCCTATACGCCTCCTCACTGCTCCAGGGTGTCCCCCCAATCTGGTCTGGGGCGAAGTAGAATCCTATGTCCGTCGTCCAGTAGAAGCTTCGCCAATCGGCTATGCCGTTCTGGCTGATGGCTGCCCTGAAGCGGTTTGTATGCGTCACGATCCAGTTTGTCATGAAGCCTCCATAGGATAGACCCGTCACCCCTAGGCGTTTGGGGTCTATGAAGTTGTAGTGTTTGAGGATGTGGTCTATGGCCTCCATGAGGTCTTGGTAGTCTCTCGTCCCGTATCGGCCTCTGATGTCGGCGAACTCCTCGCTGTAGCCGTCGCTTCCCCTTGGATTGGTGTAGAGAACCACATAGCCCTTCGCCGCGTAGAGTTGATGCTCGAACATGAAGCTGTATCCATACTTACTCTTCGGGCCGCCGTGGATATCCATGATCAGTGGGTAGCGTTTACCCTCTTCATAGTCGACGGGCTTAAGTATCCATCCCTCGATGAGGGCGCCGTCGGAGGCCTTGAACTCTATGCGCTCAGGGGAGCTGAGGCTCAGCTCCCTCAGTGGAGGCTCGTTGAAGCTCGTTAGTCTCCGATGCTCCCCCGCCTCCCAGATCCAGAGTTCCCCTGGGGCCGTGGCCGTCACCCTGATATAGGCGACCACGCCGCTGGAGGCTGAATATTCGTCTACGGATAGGTCTCCCTCGACGACGGATTCTGGTCGACCCTCCAGCTTCATCCTGTATAGGTTGTGTCTCCCCCCATCGGAGAGGGTGAAGTAGAGGTGGCCGCCGTCATAGACGACGCCTGGATATGTTGCGTAGGGGCTTCGGAGATCATAGTATATCCGCCTGGAGCATCCCCTGTCTAGATGTCCCGTGAGGTTTCGCGGCTCTCCCCCCTCAGGGTCTATGAGCCATAGGGTGTTATGCGACGAGTAGCCTCTATGTAGGTCGTTCCCTATGAAGGCCACCTGATCGTCGGCCCAGCAGAGGGATTCGATGTAGAATCCTCTGAGGAGTTCCTGCTTCTCTCCAGACTCTAGGTCTAGGAGTTTCAGGGCCATTTTCCTGGGGTTGAGTTCATCGATGGAGGCTGCGTAGATCACTCGACGACCGTCGGGTGATGATGCGTGGCAGACGACGTTGAACTCGTCGGGGGTGAGATCTTTCACCTCGCCGGTGAGGGCGTCAATCATGTGGAGCTGCCTCTTGAGGTGGTATACGAAGCCTACGGCGTCGAACCAGAGGGGTATGCGGTCTATAACCCTAACTCGTTCATCCCCCTCTCCGACCCTGGTCAAGAAGCCTATGCGACGCTCATCGATCCAGAGGGGCTGCTCAACCCCTCCTCTTAGAATGGCGACTAGATGCCTAGATCCTCCATCCTCATCGCAGATCCATAGAGCCATCCCCTTCCCATCGACTCCCCTGTCGGATAGATAGAGGAGCCTCCGGCCATTCCTAGACCATCTGGGATGGTGGCATCTGCCATCCTCAACGACGCCTATGACCTCCCCATCCTCAGAGTCCACGATCCAAACCGAGGCCCTATAATCATCCCTCTCGCCGTCGATCCTCGTGACGACGTAGGCGACGGCATCCCCCTCAGGTGAGACCTGGGGGTCTGAGACCCCCACAAATCTTGATAGATCTTCGATCTCCAGCCTCCTTGGCATAAGCCTCCCTATGGCTAAGCCATCTGGAGATGTTATAAGGTTATGTGATTTCACATCCGAGGTTTAAGCTCGAATTCGCAGTAGGGGTCTCCCATAGCTATGCACTTAACCTCCCTGGCTGTCATCTCCCGCTTGAAGAACTCCGACATTATACCATTGATGAGGCCTCTGATATACTGGCTGAAGGGGTGTCCGGCTCCACGGCCAAGCTCGCACTCTATGGAGTTATATATCCTAACCCTAGCCCTCGGCGGATTCTCTTGGAGTTCTATGAACTCTATTATGCCGTAGCCGAGGGCCTTCAAGGCCTTTGCAACGGTCTCCAACCCCTTATCGAGGCTCTTGATTCCAACCCTCTGAGCCAACATGGCTGCGTGGCGCCCCCTGCTCCGACCTGCTTCGAGGCCAAGGTGGTATAGCATCGCCTCACCTCCACTGCCGAGGTGCTCCCTGAAGGAGATGAAGATTCCTTGGAGCATCCCGTCATCGAGGATTAAGGCCCTTCGTCGACCAAGCATTATTGGGAAGGTGGCGTCGTCGATGAGGAAGCCGTTGACGATTGGCTCTATGATGGTGACGTCCTCGACGAATTCGAGGGATTTAAGCTCCTCCGCGATGGATTGGGGCATAGCATCGGAGTCTGTGAAGTCGACGAGGAATATGATGCCTCCACGCTTATCCTCTGCGGCGATGGCTGTGCAGTAGATGATATCTAAATCTCTCTCAGCGAGCATCGATGAGATCGATGCTAAGACGCCAGGCTTTGAGAATGCCTCAACAATTATGCCATATAACCTACGACCTTGACGATATAGGAGCCTCTGAACCTGAAATGGAATCATATCATGATTTTCTTTGAAGCGTCTTTAATCTTTATGAATCAAATATGCGATATATTCTCATTGAACTATGGTTTTGAGGTTTTTATGCATCACTCAAGTGTGATTTCCCTATACTCAGCCTGGCATGGCGGCCCCCTTGTGATGTGCATTCTCTTCTCATCGAGGTCGATGATGATGGATGCCAGGGTTGCACCTCTAAAGTCCTCAGGCTCCCCTGGGTCTGGATGGCAGCAGATGGAGTGGGGCCTCCCATAATGGTCTCGGAGAATCTCCATGAGGGTCTGCGTAGTTATCTCACCCCACTCGGCTTCGAGAGCTGTCTCGACTCTGTAAAGCCTGTAAACCGAGTCGGGGTATCGTTTAACGAAGCTGTCCCTCACCTTCAAGGCCCTCTGCCCTATGAGGTGATTGGTATGCGCCAGCAGCCCCTCACTTGGGGTTAGAATCGAGACGTCTAGGGGTGTGGCTTCGAGGTCGACGGCGAATCCCCCAGCCTGAGCTAGGAGGACGTTATAAGAGACCGACCTCGAAGCGTTTAGGAAGACCTTCATTGCCTCCGAGATGCTTCTGCATCGGAGCATCTCTCGACATATGATCCAGAAGGGGGGATTCGCCTCGAAGTGATCCTGGTCTGAGACGAGGGCGTTGACGACTAGGCCTAAACCCTCGGAGTTGAAGCCCTTTTGGCCGATGATCCCAGCCTCCGTATGCATCAATATCCTGGGCCTCCCCTCCTCCTCGACGTCGAGTAGTATGCATCCATCCTGGACGCCGAGGAGATAATCCCAATTCTGAGCCAACAGCGTATGGCCATCCGCCGAGGCCTCTGGGAGAACCGCCAGCGAGGTGCATTGAGGCCTCATCTCAGACCACACCACCTCATATCGACCATTTATGGCCGCCAAAAGCTCCAGGGAGACATCAGCGCCCTCGGCGACTCCTCGAAGCTCTTCAAGGAGATCGGGGGAGAACTCCCCTATGGCCTTCAGAAGCTCGGCGCCCCTCTCAGCGATCCTTTCACGGCTCAGGCCGAGGCTCCTACCCCAGAGATCGACGTAATACTCAACGTTTCTCCTAACGAGTTCACGGGCCTTCTCGCCGTGTTGAACCCCACGGCTATAGGGGTCTCCCTCAACTCTGATCAACGGGAATGGAGTCTCCAAAGGTTTCACCGATAGATGATTCCCCCCACCGGTTAAAGTGTTGTCATCACCATTAGCCCCACAGATTATAGAGCCATGCTCTCAAAGGGTTGGAGGCTCCCTCGTGGTCACTCTACCGAAGGAGCGGAGGAGACTTCGACGTCTATATCCTGGCATCGACCAGAAGGATGGATGAAAGGGATATCCTTTATGAAGCTTTGAGACCCATCCATCTCTACCGGCTAGGCGAGAGATATGCTCATGGACATCCATATACACACCGTCTACTCCGATGGGAGGGATGGCATCGAGAGGGTGTTGAGGACTGCGGAGCTGAAGGGATTGGATGCCATAGCGATAACGGATCACGACACCCTCCAGGGATATTGGAGAGCGCTGAGGCTGGAGAGCCGGTTGACGGTGATACCTGGCTATGAGTTGAAGACGGATGCGGGGCATATCCTCATCCTCGGCGTTGAGGAGCTTCCAAGGCTTGGGAATCCCCCCATCTATGAGGAGGTCATCGACTGGAGTCGTGAGCGGGGTGGCCTAAGTGTCCTTGCCCATCCGGCGGCTGGGAGGCTGAGGCTGGATCGATGGAGAGGACGCCCGCCTGATGTCGTTGAGGCCCTAAACGCCGCCTATCCCTTGAGGATGATGATACGTATAGGCCTGAAGGTGGCTGGGGAGCTTGGGGTTCCAGCGGCGGCGGGAAGCGACGCCCATAGGGCATTAGACGTGGGGAACGCCTACATGGAGCTGGAGGGTGAAAACCTAGATGTGGATGACATCCTAGAGGCCTTGAGGCGGGGGAGGCATAGAATTGGAGGCGGCATATCACCCCTACCCGTGAGGCTGAGATCAGGCGTTGGATACATCGCCTCCCTCATCAGGGAGAGCCTCCCGCTGAGAGCGAAGCCCTACAGGAGGCCCTAAAATCACTAGACTCTGAGGTTGTTGGTTCCGGTTGGAGGCGCTGTTTTGAAGCCGGTGATGAGTGCTTCACATCCTCTCCTTCTCATATTCCACCTGAATTGTGAGGATGCTGCGGAGGATTCCCCGTTGAGGCTCGTCTCGGTCTATCCAGCCTGATAGGTTTACGCCTTCAACGCCGCTTAGATTGTCTATGGCCTTGAAGAGTATTCTGTCTACCTCCTGGATGAGGTCTCTGCGGAGGCGTTCAGGCGTATAGTTGGCTTCATGCTTCCTCTTAACCCATATCGAGACCTGTATATGCTCCCTGACGGCCTTGTGCCATGCCCCTATGTCGAGGATTTCAGCTCTGGCCCCTGCGACGGGGCCTACGGTTATCTGCCAGTCGGCCTCTTTGAATATGTGTTCATCGGGCCAGGCTGCGGAGACGATGCCTGGAATCTCGACGCCGTCGTCATCATAGACTTTCACGTCTGAGAGCAGCCGTATTATCAGCCTCTTAGGATCGG
Organism: Candidatus Bathyarchaeota archaeon; assembly: GCA_029259285.1. Lineage (GTDB taxonomy): Archaea > Thermoproteota > Bathyarchaeia > TCS64 > B23 > B23. The sequence continues at coordinate 5,507 of JAPDJB010000181.1, forward strand.
GTGGAGTCTCAACCAGGTCTATGTGGAGGAGCTGATTACCCTGAACCTGCAGCTGTAATGTGAGAGTTGGGGAGTTCTGTGACTTCGATATGAGAGCCGATTCAGGGCTTACCCTCACCTCATAATTGAATCCCAGTTGATATCCATGGGGTATTGCGATCTCAGCCTTGATGTTCTTGGGGTTCTCCTCAGTGTTGTAAACGATGTATCTCCCCACATAACCGTTATATGGATACCCGTGATCGACTCTGCAGGCGAATATTCGCTCATCCTCCACCTTTATCGCCTTCGATGTCATGGCTAGTATCAGCCATAGATTGCTGAGAGTTCCATCGTAGCCTGCTCCATCCTCCGGCTTCTGACCGAGGGTTGGGAGATAAAACCTTATGAAGGCTCCATCATTCTCTGGGTTTTGAACTCCATTCTGGGTCATCCAGGCATCGTTTGCATGAGCCAGAAGCTCGCAGTATATCTGATAATAGATTATGGGGTCGTCGACGTATTTGGCTATATATGGCATCAGCCATATCCACCACCATTGCCCCTCATCTGGGCAGATTCCGTTCTCTCCCTCATACCAAGCCTGATAGCTAAATGTATCTGCATTTTTGAATTCCGTATAGGCACAGTTGAATCGATGATTATAGACCAGGCTGCGGAAGATGTTGAGATATTTCTCATCGCCTGTGGCCTCATAGGCGGCTGCTAGTGCTACGGCCATGAAGTCTAAGCCGACCTGATCAAAGCCTCCACCAGGGTTGCAGGCCTCGTTGAATATCGTATGAGGCGTCAAGCCATCAGATATTAAATACTCCACCGCCTTTAGAGCGGCATCCTTGTAATTCTCTCTACCTGTTATCTCATAGGCCTTAAACCAGGCATAGGCGACCGCCGCTGTCCCGACGTTGCATATATTGACGGGATTATCGGGGCCATCAGGCTCAGGGCACTTCATGGATCTCATGAAATCCCTGTTGTAGACATGCCAGAATCCTCCACTTTCATCCTGGAGCTCCAAGGCCTTATCGAGGATTTTAGTTGCGTAATTTAAAGCCGATTTAACTCCCTTAGCCCTATATAATTCGAGGAGGAAGCTGCACGTCCATCCGACGGCTCTCGCCGGTGAAATCGTTTCTGAACCCCTATATGTTCCATAGGCTCCTGGATGCAGGTGGAACTTAGGGGTTTCAGCGTCGTTATACATATCGTAGAAGACGCCCTTATCCCCATCCCAATAGTTGGGGATGATGTGGCTGTATATCTCTTCAGCCTCCGAAACGAGGTCAGGCCTATTAAGCAGCTCTCCAAGGATTTTCAAGGCATACACTCTATGGATCGTGAACCAGACTGCTCGCCCTCCATTGAAGTAGAAGGGTTCCCCATGGGTATCGCTCCAATCCAGAGGATTCTTATTCATCATACGGGCTAGGGTGGCGTCGCATATCTCTTCGAGGGGTTCTGGTAGAGATCTCCATGGAGGCCTAAACTTCTCATAGATGTATCGATTGATCTCATAGGCTGCACTTGCATGACACGCCCCATATTTCCTGGAGTTTTCTAAAATTCCGAACCATGTTGATCCATAGTAAACCTTCCCAGCCTCCAGAGGCTTTTTAATCCATATATTCTGCATAGACAATACGCCCAGGTCGCCATCCCAATAGAGGTAGGTTAAGGGTAAAACCTGACGCCCTGAAAAGTCTGTGAAGTCGGGGTCGTTAACCCTGATGAGAATTCGATCGTCATCGGCCACAGCATCCATGGGATACCACCAGTTATGATGGTCAACTCCATAAGTCCTGGGAATCTTATAGATCTCTCCCGACAATCCATATTTGCCCGTCATCGCCACCTCATTTGTTCTAAGCCTTAAATCAGAGGTGGAGTATTCAGCGTCAGCCGCAACGCTCGTCTTCAGCTTTAGAAGCGGTTCCCCCTCCAGGGCTGTGAATAAGTATTCAAGGCTGAAATCGACGCCTGATAGGGTGAGGAAGCCCCGAAATCTCAGCGTGAGGGGTGAAGGCACATCGACGGATGGAGCTACCCCATGAATCGAT
>JAPDJB010000117.1 GCA_029259285.1 Candidatus Bathyarchaeota archaeon
GATCATCGCCAGGGCCGCCATGAGGATGGGACACAAGGTCATCGTCGGCGAGACCCTCGGAATGGCCCAGAGGGGAGGCCCCGTCCATAGCCACGTCAGAATAGGAAGCCAAGTATATGGGCCTCTAATACCTGAGGGGAGATGCCACATCCTCATCGCCTTAGAACCCGTAGAGGCCCTCAGGGCGGCGAGATACCTAAGTCCAGAGTCCACGATCCTCCTCAACGAGACGGTTCTCCCACCGATCACAGCCATATTAGGCGAGGTCCCCTACCCAACGCTGAGGGAAGTCATGGAGGCCCTAAATCGAATCGGATGTAGGGTGTATCATCTAAACGCTGAGAAGCTCGCCCTTGAGGCGGGGTCGAAGCGGTGTCTAAACGTCGTGATGCTCGGCGCCTATCTGGCCTACATGGAGGCTGAGAGACTCAACATAATCGCCATGGATGCCGCAGAGGAAGCCGTGAGGGAGACCGTTCCCAGCCGATACCTGGAGGCCAACCTAAGGGCACTTAAACTCGGCTATGAGGCCCTTATGAAATCTATGTCGAGCAGCGCTTATTAGGGAGTATGTACTCCATACCTTATAGGTGGCTTTAAGGTTGGGAGCCAAGATAAAGACAAGCATATTGATCGATGAGGAGTTATGGAGGAGGTTTAAGCTCAAGGTCGGCGCTGAGAGGGGGATGAGAGCGATGAGTAGGGCCGTTGAGGAGGCCCTGGAGGATGAGCTGGCGGAGACCCTGGTTCTGAGGGAGCTGGAGAGAATGAGCGCCGGAATAACCATAGGCCTCGACGTGAAGCCGGTCAAGCCTAAGGTTGAGACCTCCGCTGGAGATGTCGTCAGGGAGATGAGGTGGAGGAGGGGTTGATCACCTACCTCGACTCCAGCGCCATAGTTAAGAGATATGTATTGGAGAAGGGTTCCAAAGCCGTTAGGGAGGTTTATACGCAAGCCCTCAACGGAGAGCTCTCCATCTCCTTCTCCGTCTGGAATATAGGGGAGGTCTTAGGGGTTTTGGGGAAATATCATAGGCGGGGATGGCTCGACGAGGAGGGCCTCAAGGAGGCGAGGGGCAGCTTCATAGTGGAGACCCTCAGACTCATCAAGCTTAATCTCCTAAGGCTGATACCTGTGAGGACACGTCTCCTCATAGAGGCGTGGGGGCTGATGGAGAGGCATCACCTATCTCAGGCCGACGCCCTCCAGATAGCCTCAGCGAGATACATAAGGGCTGATAGCCTCCTCTCAGCGGATAGACAGCTGATAGAGGCCTCGAAGGTTGAGGGTCTTAAGGCAGTCTACGTGGGCTGATCACCCGACGTCTCAGCTGAGGGGCATAGGTCTCTTATCACGCATTCATCGCATCGAGGCTTCCTGGCCCTGCATATTCGTCTGCCATGCTCTATGATGAGGTTTGTGAAGTCGAACCAGAGCTCCCTGGGCACCAGGTTCATCAAGTCCCTCTCGATCTTGTTTCTATTCTTCTCCTGCGTTAATCCCAGGCGTCTTGAGAGCCTCGCCACATGGGTGTCGACGGCTATTCCCTCGTTTATCCCATAGGCGTTGCTCAGGACGATGTTAGCCGTCTTCCTGGCCACACCCTTCAGCTTTAGGAGCTCCTCCATGGACCTGGGAACCTCGCCGCCGTATTCCTCGACGAGGGTTTTACAGGCCTCCTTTATGAAGCGGGCCTTCTGCCTATAGAAGGTTAGGGAGCTTATCTCAGCCTCCAACTCCTCCAGCGGTGCTTCGGCATAGTCCCTCGCCGTCCTATACTTCTTGAAGAGGTGCTCCGTCACCCTGTTGACCTTCTCATCCGTCGTCTGGGCTGAGAGGATGGTCGCCACCAGGAGGTCTAGGGGTGTCTCCCACTTGAGGGCTGTCCCCCTCACATCTGGATACTCAGCCCTCAGCCTCCTTATGATCTCTAAAACCCTCTCCTGATCGACCCCTTCCATATACATATAGATGTGGGATCTTTAACATAAAAATGTTTTAATTCACGATCATCGAGAAGTCATTATCAGATTTTTAGTAATGCCTTCTTCCAATCTTTTCCTTGTTCATAAACTTCAATTCCAAATGCTCTAAATGGCTCTACATATTCTCCTAGTTCCTTCCCTGGTGGCTCAAATTCTCTAATAAATATATATCGAGCACTTTTTAATCTCTCATCTTTAGCATTATATTTTAGATCCATTAGTAACATGAAAGCTTCACCACTTTGAATTTTAGTATTTGCATCATTACTTTTAGAGTATTTACATTCTATAATGGCAAGAAATGGGAATAATATGAGGAAATCTACTTCCCATTCACGTGAGCCTCTGATTTTTTCCTTAAATTTGAATTTGATATTATTTTGATCTAAAAACTTCGCAATCTTGTATTCTAACTCGTTTGCCGATTTACCCTGAATTTTACCTCTTTTAAGCAATTTGAAAAATTCATCTCTACTTATGGGCATTAAAATCAGCCATTAATAGTTTTATGAATATAAAAAATTTTTGAATGAAAATAAAAACTATAAAGCCTATCAAATGGTTCCCTCCCTCCAGCTCTTTAGGTATCGACGCTGCTCCTCGGTCAGCTCATCGATCTCTATGCCCATCCCCCTCAGCTTCAGCCTGGCAACCGTCTCATCGATCTCCCTTGGAACATCGTAGACCTTCGGCTCAAGGCCTTCGGTCTTCCATAGATACTCCGCCACGAGGGCCTGGTTTGAGAAGCTCATATCCATAACCTCGCTGGGATGACCCTCAGCGGCGGCGAGGTTGACGAGCCTCCCCTCAGCGAGGAGGTAGAGCCTCCGGCCATCCCTCAGCCTATACTCCTCGAGGTTCGGCCTGATCCTACGCTTCGAGACCGAAAGCTCCTCGAGGGCTTTGAGGTTTATCTCGACGTTGAAGTGTCCAGCGTTGGCGAGTATGGCTCCATCCTTCATCAACTCCATGTGCCGCCTGTCGATGACGTTTATATCCCCCGTCGCGGTGACGAAGATGTCCCCCAGTGGAGCCGCCTTTATGAGGGGCATAACCCTAAAGCCGTCCATCACGGCCTCCAGGGCCCTCAGGGGGTTGACCTCGGTGACGATGACGTTGGCTCCCATACCCTTAGCTCTCATGGCTATGCCCCTGCTGCACCATCCGTAGCCGCAGACGACGAAGGTCTTCCCAGCCAGCAGAATGGCCGTCGCCCTTAAGATGCCGTCTATGGTGCTCTGCCCAGTCCCATATCGGTTGTCGAAGAGATACTTCGTATAGGTGTCATTGACGGCGATGATGGGATACCTCAAAGCCCCATCGGCTGCCATAGCCCTAAGCCTTATAACCCCCGTCGTAGTCTCCTCCGAGCCGCCCTTGACACCCTCCAGGGCCTCCATCCTCTTCGAGTGAAGCGTGCTGACGAGGTCTGCCCCATCGTCCATCGTCAGCATCGGCCTATGATCGATGACTCGGTTGATACACCAGTAATACTCCTCCGTGGTCTCGCCTCTCCAGGCGTAGACGTGGGTTCCAGCCTTGGCTAAGGCGGCGGCCACCTCATCCTGCGTCGACAGGGGATTCGAGGCGCAGAGATAGACCTCGGCTCCCCCAGCCTCAAGGGTTTTGACGAGGACGGCGGTCTCCTTTGTGACGTGGAGGCACGCCCCTATGCGAACCCCCTCCAGGGGCCGTTCCCTCTGGAAGCGCTGTCTTATCTGCCTTAGAACCGGCATGTGGGCCTCAGCCCACTCTATGAGGAGCATCCCCTCATCCGCTAACCCGATATCCTTCACCTTATACTCATTCAAGGGCTTCACCGAGTAGAGAAGGGGTTCAGGGCTTTAAAGGGTCTGTTCATAGATGGATGATCTGAGCATGGGGGACATCGCCGAAGTATATGACGGCCTTCTCATGAACCATCCCGCAGCGTATGGCCGCCTCCACGATCCGTCTGCCTACGAGGTTGCAGATGGTGGCCCTCCTCATCGCCTCAAGGGCCTCCTCCACCGTGGCCTCGACGCCCTTATAGAAGTGTTCATTAACCTTGAAGGGAACCCTCCCGCCCTCGAGGGTTCTTCCGAGGAGCTCCGCATCGCAGACGGCCACGAGGACATCACGGCCATGCCTCGTCACCTTCAGGTATACCTCAGCCATCTCCCCTCAGCTCGTCCCCAGCGATGACCTGGCCCCGCAAGCCTCGCACTGTAGGAACCACAGCCTCTTCTCACGCACAATCCTCGTATCAGGCCTCTTGCAGACGGGGCAGATGACGTAGCGCTCGGTGTAACGCCTTATCAGACCCCTAATGGTCTGGGGGTTGAAGTTTCCCTTGAAGATTGCCCTCACGCCGTCGAAGGTGGCGAGGGTCGCCAGCTCCCCAGATAGGAATTTCAAAAGATGATCAGGGTCTCTTCTAAGCTCGTCGCATATCTCCTTGAAGTTGAGTATGAGGGTTCTCCTCCCAAACTGCCTCACATCCGGCTCGGGGATGGCGAATCTCTCAGACTTGATGACGTGCCTCGGCAGCTTGGCGAAGGCCCTCTCCAGCATCTCTTCATAGCTCAGCCTCATCCCGCCCCCTAATAATGGGGCCACCTCCATATAGACCCTTTCATTCCTCCAGCATTCTCCCATGCCTATAGGCCAGTTTGTAGGCCAGTTTGGCCTCCTCTAGATAGTTCTCGGCCATCTCTAGGTATGCCTCTGCCTCCTCATCATAGATGAATTCACGTCTAATCTCATCCCTGGTGTGGGGGAGAATCCCCGCTAATCCCACTTGGTCATGGAGCACCTCATATCCCTCTAGGACTCCGAGGATGAGTGTTGTCCTCTGGGTTATGTGAGCTAGGAACCCGTCGAGACTGAGGAATATAGCCTCGATGGGAATATCATATTTGAAAGACATCTCGTAGACCTCATCATATAACTCCTCACCGCTCTTCGTGATGATCAATAGGTCTAGATCACTCTCCGATGAGGAGAGTCCCTTGGCGACGCTGCCGAAGAGGATTATGGCTAGAATCCTATCGTCTCTCCCCAGCTCCCAGGCGATGAGCCTAGCCTTCGATATGTGAGATGATGGGTAGCTAGTCACACTCCAAAATACTTTATTTTCATTTGATTATTGATGGGGACTGAGTCGTCTGGAAGTGGGGTGAGGGTTTTGGATTGGCCTCTCCTCCAACGCCTCCTAGGGGAGTTGGCCGATGAGATCAGGGATTCGGGCTTTAGGCCTGATGTCATCATCGGCCTCGGGAGGCGAGGCTGGGTCTTCGCCAGGCTCCTCTCAGATCACCTAGGCGTCTCAGACCTCATAACGCTTCACGCTAACATCCCCATCGATGTGGAGAGAATCTCCCTGGAGTTGCGAAATAGGCGGATCCTAGTCGTCTTCGATGTGGAGGAGGCCGCCGACGTCCTTGGAGATGCCATACAAAATCTGAGAGGTTATGGGGCTTCGGAGATCAGAACCGCCACACTGCTGCTTTCAAGGTCTTCGAAGGTCGCCGTCGACTATCATCACTCGCTCGGTGAGGGGGTCATCTATCCCTGGGAGCTTCATAGGCGTCGAGGGGTCTGAAGCCTATATCAACGCCTCCTTTAGGGCTTCACCGCATTTACAGGTTCTCTCCCTCGGAATCTCCGGTATCGCCTCCATTATGAGTCTCCTGAAGTTCTCAACGTTTCTACGCATGGTCTCCACGATCTCCTGCGTCGAAACCGGCTTCTCAGCCCAGACATCGTAGTCGGTGACCATGGCGACGGAGACGTAGCATATCTCAGCCTCCCTGGCGAGGACGCATTCGGGGTAGAGGGTCATCCCTATTATGTCGGCTCCCCAGCTCCTGAAGAGCCTCGACTCGGCTCTGGTGGAGAACCTCGGCCCCTGGATGCAGACATAGGTTCCCGTGGGGTGAACCCTCAGGCCGAGCCTCTTGGTGAACTCTATGAAGAACTCCCTTAGCTGGGGGCAGAAGGGGTCTGCCATGGAGATGTGGCAGAGCTGTCCCCCCTCGTAGAAGGTGTCTGGACGCCCCTTTGTGCGATCTATGAACTGGTCTGGGATGACGAAGTCCCCTGGCCGATAGTCCTCTCTGAGGCTTCCGACGGCTGAGCTGGCTATGATGCGCTTGACGCCTAGCTCCTTGAGCGCCCAGATGTTGGCTCTGTTGTTGATCCTATGCGGGGGAATCTGATGGCCTCTCCCATGGCGGGGGATGAATGCGATTCTACGCCCCTTATAGGTTCCGAGGGTTATGAGGTCTGAGGGCGCCCCATAGGGGGTGTAGACCTTGATTTCACGGACATCCTCCAAGATTCCGGGGTCGTAGACCCCCGTTCCACCTATTATACCGATCTCAGCCCTCGGCTTCTCCATATCGATTAGAGCATCTCAGCTAATCCGATAAAGATTCCGTCGCAAAGCATTAAATTTGAGAGGTGGATATTGTGGGAATCACGTTGAGGGGTAGGCCCTATCTCACGCTCTCAATACTCTTCCTGGGATATGTCACGGAGAACCTACTTAGATCAGCGGCATCAGCCCTCAGCCCAATCCTCATGGAGGAGTTTGGCCTCTCCTACTCCGAGATGGGCCTCATCCTCTCAGCCTTCTTCCTACTATACACCTTCATGCAGCTCGTCAGCGGCGTCCTCTCGGAGACGATAGGCCCCAGGAGGGCGATAATCGGTTTCACCCTCATATCGATCCTTGGGGTTTCACTCATCTACCTGTCGAGGGGCTTCTACTCCTTCTTCATCGCTCAGATGCTCCTCGGATTCGGCTTCAGCATCTTCTACATCAACTCGGTGAAGCTCCTGTCAAGCTGGTTTAGGGATGGCGCCACCGCCATAGGGATTCTAAGCGCCGCCTCCGGCATCGGCTCCTCCATCGCCTATATAGGATTCCCCATCTTCATCTCCCTCCTAGGAAGCTGGAGGCTGCTCTACCTCATCTCCCTCATAATCCTAGCTCTAAGCGAAGTCCTCTCCTTCCTATTATTGAGGGAGGGCCCCTACAGGGTGGGGGGAGACTCGGAGGGGCATCTCTCAACCCTTCTCTTAAGGGCGCTAAATAGGAGGGAGCTCTACACGATCTACGTTGGATATGCCTTGATGAACTTTGGATGGGCCTTCCTCTCATGGCTTCCAAAGTATCTCATGGAGAATGGGGGTTTAACCTATCTTGAGGCTGGATTTGTCTCCAGCATCTATACCATCGCCGGAATACCTGGATGCATAATCATCCCCTACATCTCCAATAGGGTTAGGAGCAGGAGGAAGCCCCTAATCGGAGCCTCCCTCATCCAGCTCCTCCTCCTAATCATCCTCATCGAAATGCGTGGGGGCACCCCCCTCCTCTATGCGTTGATCGTCTTTCCCCTGGGCGTCTCCTCCTCATTCTGGGTTTTACCCTTCTCCATGATAACGGAGCTGATGGGGAGGGGGGCCGG
>JAPDJB010000142.1 GCA_029259285.1 Candidatus Bathyarchaeota archaeon
GTCATCTTGGAGGGGTTCAAATCCGTTGGGTATATACCTCGCATCCTCGTCGTCAGAACCCCTAGCGAGGTGGAGAAACTCTCCAATGGATTGGAGGTCGCCATAGTTTCCCAGAGTCCCCTCGAGGGGTTGGATGTCGAGGTCTCAACGCTTGGCTTTAGTGATGTGGAGAGGCTTGCTTCCATCGTTGAGGAGAGGGCGATCCCCCTCCTGCCTGGATTCGATTGCGGCCGATGCGGCTATGAGAGCTGTAGGGAGCTTGCCCTAGCCACCATGCGTAGGGAGGCGGATCCCCATAGATGCGTCCACCTAGAGGCTGGGGATGTAGCGCTTCGAGTTGATGGTCGGAGGGTGCCTCTAAACCCCTATGTTAGGAGCATCTTTAAGGGAGTCCTCCGAGCGCTGGTCGCCACCCTGAAGGGCTGTGAGACGGCTAGGCGTATAGAGATACGGGTGGAAGGGGATGGTTGAGTCCCTGTGGATCTGCGTCGACAGCAATGAGGCCTCCCAGAGACCTGAGATCATCAACTATCTCAGGCTTTCCGGCTGTGAGGTGGAGGTGAGGAGGCTACCTGTCTGCGACTACGTGGTCTCCGATCGATGCGGAGTTGAGAGGAAGGATGCACAGGACTTGGCCAATAGCCTGAAGGATGGACGCCTCTTCAATCAGGCGAGGGAGATCGCCGAGGCCTATGAGAGGCCCATACTGATCCTAGAGGGGAGGCTCACAGCCGTTCTGAGGCGCAGCAGGATGAGGCCCTCCTCCCTATACGGCGCCCTAGCCAGCTTAGCCCTCGACTATGGATTCTCCATAATACCCACAGCGGACTCCTACGCCACGGCGATTCTACTACGGAGGCTGGCCTACAGGGAGCAGATTGAGGAGCGGAGACCACCACAGCTGAGAAGCGTGAGTCGTCGGATGCCCCTACCCGAGCAGCAGCTATTCCTCCTCTCAGGACTCCCAAATATAGGTCGATCCCTCGCGGAGGAGCTCCTAAAGCATTTTGGCACCCCGATAAGGGTGTTGGAGGAGCTCGCCTCAGCGGAGATCTGGCGATCCAAGACGGGTAAGACTCGGAGATTAGAGGGGCCTCTGAAGGCGGTGAGAGGCATCGGCCCGAAGATCGTTGAGGAGGCTAAGAGGCTGCTGACCACACCCTACAACGCCGAGGGAGAAGATGAGGCAATTCCAGATCTAACTAGATATCTCCATGAAGATGAATAGCGAAGCCACATCCTCCACGTCGGAGGCCAAAACTTTATCCGCATCCCCCTCCAAATCTCCCTGGGCCCGTAGCCGAGTGGATAAGGCGCCGGCCTCCGGAGCCGGAGAGCAGGGGTTCAAATCCCCTCGGGCCCGCTTAATCCTTAGCCTTAAATCTCGGCTTTTCGAGGTTCTCTGGGGCGGGATATGGAGAAGGCTTTTAAGGAGCTGGGGGAGCTGGAGGGGGAGGCTCCAAAACTCTTTGGGGTTAGCACTGGAACAAAGCTGGACGAGATGTTCTGGAGGGTCGTGGAGGAGGATGGACGCTTTGTGAAGAAGCCCCTTGGGGGCATACCCTATCTCTCAGTTCTCAACGTCACAGGGGTTCCCGACAGCGGTAAGAGCGTTTTCGCAGAGCAGTTCGCCTTGAAGCAGGCTGATGCGGGATATAAGGTGCTCTACATCACCGTCGAGTCTCCGGCCAGCTTCCTCTACACCTCGATGAGGGCTAAGGCATCCTACCTCGGAGCCGACTTCGAGAGGGTTGAGCGGAACATCGTCGTCATCGACGCCTCTCAGAGCGATGAGCTCCGCGAGGATCCCAAAGCCCTGATGGATACGATGGCCTATGCGATCAGGGAGAAGGGGACTAGGAACGTCGTCATCGACAGCATAACCGGCCTCTATGAGCATAGGGAGGTTATGGCTAGGCAGATCGTCAGGATGTTCTTCAACTTCCTGAAGAGATGGAGGCAGACTGGTATATTCATCTCCCAGAAGCGCTCAGCTCAGGCCTCCGACACGGCGGAGGCTGCCGGCGGCCTTGCCGTGGCTCACATCGTCGATGGAAGCATCGTCCTCGATAAGGTGCTCATCGACAACGCCTGGAAATCAAAGCTCTACGGCCTACCCGTTGGATCAGTGCTGAGAACCATAAGGATCGACGGCTGCCGATTGACGGGGCATGACACCAGAACTTGGGTCTTCGAGATAACTGAGGCTGGGACGATAAAGATTATCTCCCCCCTATCCGAATTCATCGAGAGGAGGGGTTGAAAATGGAGGTCATTAAGGGGCCGGTGGCGAAGAGGGATATTGATCAGATGGCTGAGAATCTCTTCCATGAATGCCTCAGAATCCTCGGAGGCCTTAGACGGCTGGCTGAGTATGGGCGGCTGACTTGGCTGCCGTCGCTCGCTGAGGCTGCCTACGTCATCCTGTTGAAGGAGGAGATGCTTAAGACGAGTAGGGAGATCGCTGAGGCCCTCGGCGTAACGGAGCAGACGGTGAAGAACATACTGCGATCAGATGTCGAGGCTGTTAGACGCTACCTGGAGGGGGAGATAGAGAAGGTGGATGAACACATAGCCGGCGGCATAGCTAAGATGGCCTATGAGAAGATGAAGAGGGAGAGAGGCGTCTTCATCAAGGAGGGTGAACTGGAAGCCCTCGGCGTCGGATGGGCCTTAAACGTCATCAAGAGGATGAGAGACGCTGAATTCCCCATTAACCCAGAGGATCTGAGGGAGAGGCTTAGAGGCGTCGAGATCGACGGCAAAGCGGCGGAGGAGCTGGTGGAGAGACTTGAGAAAACCGTCGAGTCGATGGAGGAACTTCTAAGTGAGTTGAGAAGATTAGCGGAAGGCTGAGCATAGCGCCGCATCAGGCGATAAAATTATCTCATCATCCTCGCTGAATCATTTTTTAGGTGAATGGAGTGAAGTATTGTCCAAACTGTGGAACCCCCGTCGAGCCCACGGATAGGTTCTGCCCAAACTGTGGATACAACCTCGCCGAGAGGCGTATGCCGACGCCTCCACCGGCCCAACCCCAATATCAGCCCCCACCTGCATACACTCCCCCAACGGCGGCTCAGCCCCCAACCTATGAGAGAATCCTCGGAGGAGTCTCAAGCGCGAATATGAAGAAGGGATTCCTCAGAGGCTACGGAGTCTACGTCACCGATAGGAGAATCATAGGGGTGAAGGCGAGGAAGAAGGGTCTTCTAAGCGGCTTAGGATTCGCCTTCGGCGGGATTATAGGCAGCCTCATAGCCACGAAGATGACGCTTGAGGAGATGAAGAAGACCCTCTCGGAGATAGAGAAGGGGAAGGACTTCGAGGTCTATAGGGATGATGTAACCTACATAGAGCTTAAGAAGCCTGGGAGAATAAGGGGTGGACACCTGAAGATCATGAGACGCTTCGGAGACGAGATCAAGATCGATATAAGCGGAAAGAAGGAGTATGAAACCCTGTTAGAGGCCCTACAGCAGTTCAAGCCCGAGGCCTTGAGGGTAATCACATAACGCCTTATAAGTAGCTGCCACTTATAACGGATCCCCGCCTCCGCCATCCTTAGCTGAGAGGCTCTAGGGAGTGGGCCGGGCCGGATTTGAACCGGCGACCTCTGCCTCGTAAGGGCAGCGTCCCAGCCAGGCTAGACGACCGGCCCTCTTTAGGCTTAATGCTTCTACTCCTTTATAGTTTCCCCGAGGAGTTTCATCATCTCCCTGTGGAGTCTTCTCATCCGCTCTATTGCGGGGTGATCCTCCCCTAATTCCTCTATAAACCTATTTAGGGTCTCCTCGAAATCAACCTCCCTCTCGCCCTCGATGAGCTTATCCGCGTAGGCGACCACCTTCTCCTCCAGGGTTCTGGGAATATAGTCTCCATCCGGCAGTCCCAGTCTCTTAGCCTCCTGGGGGGTTATGCCGGCTCCGACGTGGCGCTCTATGATCCTGGCTATCGGCTCCGGTAAGCCTCTCTCCCGCGCCATCTGGCCCCCTATGGCTCCATGCTCGACTCCATGGGTCTTCGCCCTACCTAAGTCGTGGAGGAGGCCGCCGATCTCTATGAGATTTAGGTCTAGGTTGTATCCTCTCATCCTCAGCTTCTCAGCGATCCTCAAAGCCATCCTGGTGACACTTTTACAATGCCTTATGACCCCCTCGCTGCATCCCGCCTCCCTCATCAGCTTTATGGCCTCATCCCTGCTTGGAAGCCTCATCCCAGCTCCTCCTCCAGCTCCCTTATTTTGCGTCGGAGAAACTCCTTGTGAGGCGTGTTATCGAAGGGCCTTAGGGGTTCACCGCATCTCGGACAGCGGAATACGGCCTCCACAGCCTCCTCGAAGGTAAGCCTTGGACAATTCTCTCCGCCGCAGTGGTAGAAGTCGTGGCGCTCCTCGTATTCAAGGCGCTCCCTCAGCTTCTTCAATATCTTCTTCTTCATCCCCTGTATGAAGGCGTCTATGAGGTCGGGTTGAAGCCTCCACTGGAAGATAAACCAGCCAGTATCGGGATCTCTAAACCTCTTCGATGCGACGATTCGATGATTATAGAACTTGTATAGAAGCCTCCTAACGGTGTTGATCTGTATGCCCGTCCGCTCGGAGATCTCCTCGACGGTTAGATCCTCCCGCTCCCTCAGAGCCTTTATGATCTCGACGCCCTCCTGGCCGCCTATGATACGTGCCACCTCTAGGAGTCTCCCCTCATCGACGCCTCCTAACATCGACCTCTTTAATATTTAGCTCCATCGCCCTTTAAGTTAAGCGAGGCGTTCAACCCTCTTCCCCCGCTCCTGGGGTATAATCCTCAGCTTTGCACCCTCAAACTCCAGTTCTAATTCACGCCCCTCGTAGAGTATGTGGAGGAAGACGGCTAAGGCGCTCACCTCGGAGTGGGGTTGGGAGGTTACAGCGACATTCCAATCAGCCTCGCCGTAGAGCTCCCCTGGAACCCTGGCTCCGCCGACGACTATGAGCTTCGGCGAGGGATCGGCCCTGATCTCGTCGATGACCCTCTGAACCGGCAGTCCATACATGGTTAGGTGGATCACTCTCCCTCCCCGCCCCCTCCAATCCCTCAAGGCCTTACGCCAACTCTCAACGTATCGAACCTCAAAGGAGCCTCCCCAATTCTCAACAACCCCATGGACAGAGCGCTCCATCGACTCATCCCTCACGCCGGTGTATAGGGCGCCATGGGCGCCGAAGGCCCTCGCCGCCAGCATCACGTGGGTTGTTATCCTCTGATCCCTATGGGGCCTATGGCCCAGCCTTAGCACCCATATCTCCATACGGCTGCCGCCCCTCGCTTGAGGTATATGCCCTATTTAAAGGTCTAATAAATGGCTATATGATGCCTCGGGATGAAGAATTGGAGGTGGAGGCGCTCCCATTAAGTCGTAGGAGAAGGCTTATCGGCCTCATCCTCCCCCTACTCAACATCCCGATCCTCGCCTTGACGCTCTACTCCATGGTGATTAGGTTAATGGCTGGAGCTCCACCAGCCTCCGAGGATTTTCTCAGCGACTTAACCCTCTTCCTCCTCGCCCTATTCGTCGCCCTCCTGCTGCTCTGGAGAGCGCCCATATATAGCAGCTCCTATAAGCTGGGCGGGGAGGGGGTCATCATCAAGAGGTTTCCAAAGGGGGAGACGCTCATCCCCTATGATGCGATAGAGAGGGCTGAGGTCTACATCAGGAGGGAGAGGTTGGAGAGGATTCCAGGTAAGGCCGTCGAGTACGCCAAGTCGTCGGTGGCGCTTCTCAGGGAGGCGGGGTATAAGCTGAGGGACTACACCAATTCCGATGAGGTGGTGGTACTCCTCTTGACTAAGGGGGAGGAAGCCTATCTGCTCTCCCCCCGAGACCCAAAGGAATTCCTCAACCAGCTTAGGAGGAGGGTGGGAGGAATGCCGATAAGGTGGATAGAGCTGACGCGGAGGGGGAAGAGGGAGAGGACATTTAGATAGCTGTACACGCCTCCACCGAGAAATCGGTTACACTCAGCTTATCACAGCTGGAGGGGTTGAGGCATCAGATGAATGGAGAGGAGCTGGATAGGGCGCTGATCCTGAGGATGCTTCTCGAACATGAGCGGAGGCTGAGGAGGATCGACGGGGAGCTGAGGGAGTTCAAGAGGCATATAAGGCAGATGGAGGAGTTGAGGGGAAAGCTCTCCTACTGGCTTAAATTGACGGAGAAGCTGAGGAGGATCACCCGTTGGAGTAGGGAGTTAGAATCCATGAGGTAGAAGCGTTAGGAGGCCAAGCCTCCAGGCGAGGAGGTAAAGCAGTATAACCGTCGCAACGGCCACCAATAGACCCCTCAAAGCCCTCTTAGAGTCGATGAGGAAGGCGCAGATGGAGCCGTAGATGAGGCCGGCTACATGGACATCATGAGCCACAACGCCCTCAACGCCCAGCCAGAGGGCTGAGAACTCGGCTATGGAGAGGATGACGCCCACGAGGAAGGATGGGAGGGGGATGAAGAGGATATAGGTGATCTTGAAGGGCATGAGGAGGAAGAGGACGGCGATCAAGCCGAAGATGGCTCCGGAGGCGCCGACGAGGGGGACATCAGAGCTGGGGTATAGGAGGACATGAACCAAACCGGAGACCATGCCCGAGGAGAGGTAGATGGCGGCGCATCTCAACGCTCCAAGCTCCCTCTCAACTATCCCCCCAGCCCCAAGGAGGGCTATGGAGTTGAGGGCGAGGTGAAGCCATCCACCATGGAGGAACATATGGGCGACGACGGCCTCGAGGTGTAGACCCCTTAGAAGCATAGCTGGGATCAGCGAATATGTCTCGTAGAGCCTTAGGGCTTCATCCCCTGGGAGGATGGAGAGGTAGAGCTGGATCAGGATGAGGATTATGAGGAGGCTGTAGGTGAAGAGGGGGCGCCTCTCCTCCATCAAGAAGGAGATAGGTCGATGCCATTATAGGCTTATCCGCCACTTTATAAGGGGGCTGTAGGAGAGTAGTCGTGATGGTCTCCCCACCAGAGATCATAGGGCATGGAACCTGGTATGATAAGGCGGCTAAGGAGCTCATAGAGAGGGAGCTCCAGCTCGGTAGGAGCTTAGACCTGATAAGAACTGAGAGCGGCCTCGGAGCCTCAGGTTTCCCCCACATAGGAAGCCTCGGCGACTGCATAAGGAATTACGCCATCGCCCTCGCCCTGGAGGAGCAGGGCTATAGGGCTGAGTACATCGCCTTCTCCGATGATAAGGATGGTCTAAGAAAGGTTCCAGCCGGCCTACCTAAGGAATTGGAGAGATGGCTTGGATATCCCGTCTCAGATATACCAGACCCCTTCGGAGGATGCCATGAGAGCTTCGGAGACCATATGTCGTCTCTCCTCCTCGAGGCCTT
>JAPDJB010000006.1 GCA_029259285.1 Candidatus Bathyarchaeota archaeon
CTGTGGACACCTCGCCCCGCATCCCCCCCGTGTGGCAGGCCCCATACATGGTATTCCCAACTCCAGCAGACATCTCTCGGAGTCTGGAGCCACCTCATGGATGCGGCGGATCTCCGAGATCCTCTTTTTCTCCCCCTTTGGATTCCTGGGGCATTCATCGCATACGGACTTCGGGGGTGCGAGGACTGAACCCCTTGGTGGAAGCTCACCCCGCAGCATCGCCTCTATGACGGAGAGTGTGCTCTCAGCCGTCGGGGGGCATCCAGGCACATAGTAGTCGACCTCAACTACCTGCGCCAGCGTCTTTACGTCGTCTTCGAAGCCTGGAAGCTCCAGCCTCCCCTCTGGGATGTCTACCTGGGTTTTCGGCGTGACTCCATCTGGGTTGGATGTTGAGGCCGTCTCGATGTAGGCCCTTCTAAAGATCTCCATCCTATTGAAGAGGTTTGCCAGACCTGGTATTCCACCTATATATGAACATGATCCATATGCGATTAGGATCTTCGACTTCTCCCTTAGAAGTTTAGCCATATACTCCTGCTCCTCTATTCTTATGGCTCCGTTGAAGAAGGCTACATCGATATATTTATCCGGCATCTCTTTTACATCATCGATCTTTACATCCATGGCTGTGGGCCAGAACTCGATGTCCGCAGCCTCCATCAAGTCGAGAAGGGCTTCATTTATATCGAGGATGGCTACGTCGCATCCGCCGCAGGCTGCGGCGGAGTAAAATGCGAGTTTAAGATTCCCCTCCTTAATCAATCTCCCTTTCCTCCCAATATTCGATGGGAATCATTACTGTGAGGGGTTACATCTTATAAATCTTGACGCTGCCACACCCCGGTTTAAAGGAGCTTGGATCAGCCCCTTAAGGCTGGTCGGCCACGATGACCGAGACCTAGATTTAACATCTCTAGGCGTTGAGCCGGTCGTAAGGAATAAATAAGGTGAGAATGAGGTGAAGAAGATGTCTGAGAAGAGGATCAACCCGTGGGAGGAGCAGCTTAAGGTCGTAAAGAAGGTCTCAGAGATCATGGGTCTTGAACCAGCCTTCTACGAGGTCGTCAGCAGGCCTAAGGCTATACTGCAGGTCTCTCTGCCGATAAAGATGGATGATGGAAGCGTCAAGGTCTTCGAGGCCTTCAGGATACATCACAACGATGCCAGGGGCCCCTGCAAGGGCGGTATCAGATATCACCCCCACGTAGACCTCGACACGGAGAAGGCCCTCGCAGCCTGGATGACATGGAAATGCGCCGTCGTCAACCTCCCCTATGGAGGAGCGAAGGGCGGGATCGCATGCAACCCAAAGGAGCTTTCCAGGGGTGAGCTGGAGAGGCTCACAAGGGCCTATGCGGCTGCGATAGCTGGATTCGTGGGTGTAGACCTCGATATACCAGCCCCAGATGTCGGAACCGACGCCCAGATAATGGCGTGGTTCGTCGATGAATACTACAAGATCACGGGCAGGATCATACCAGGGGTGATAACTGCGAAGCCGATATGCATAGGTGGCTCCCTGGGCAGAACTGCAGCCACTGGTAGGGGGGTCTTCTTCACAGCCGTCGAGGCCTCGAAGAAGTATGGGATACCGATAAAGGGGGCTAGGGTGGCGATACAGGGATATGGAAACGTCGCATATCACTCAGCCCTAAACTTCTACGAGGCTGGAGCCAAGATCGTGGCCGTAAGCGACTCGAAGGGTGGAATCTACTGCAGTGAGGGATTGAACCCCGAGGAGGTTATGGAGCATAAGAGGAAGACCGGAACCGTCTCAGGATTCCCAGGATGCGAGGAGATCGGGTCGAAGGGGCCGCTCACCGTCGAGTGCGACATACTAGTACCCGCAGCCATGGAGAACCAGCTGACAGGGGAGAACGCTGGAGATGTGAAGGCGAAGTTGATCGTGGAGGGGGCCAACGGCCCAACCACCCCAGAGGCGGATAGAATCCTGGAGGAGAAGGGTGTCGTAGTTATACCCGACATCCTCGCAAACGCCGGCGGCGTAACAGTCAGCTACTTCGAGTGGGTTCAGAATAGGATGGGATACTACTGGACTGCTGAGGAGGTCGATGAGAGGCTGAGGAGGGTTATGACACAGGCCTTCAGAGACGTGACGGAGCAGGCTGAGAAATATGAGATAAGCCCGAGATATGGGGCCTACGCCCTCGCCTTCGGAAGGGTTGCCGAGGCCATGAGGGTGAGAGGCATAATATAACCCTCCTTTTTTAAGCATAGCATCATCACTCAACGATCTGCTGGGCTGATCACCCAGTCGTCGATATGGCTCGGAGGGTAATCTTAAAATAGATTTTTGGGAGGTTAATGTGATGCCTTATAAGATTACTGAGAAGAGGGAGCTGACGCCCCCTATAAAGCTGATGAAGTTCTACAAGCATCTAAAGGGGATAGCTCTCATCATCGGAGGTGAGGGGGATGGATGAGGCTGAGAGGCAGGTTCCGATGCCAAAGCAGCCGCCTGAGGAGAGGATACACAACTTCAGGGAGGTCGCCCTGGGATACACCGAGGAGATGGCGAGGAGGGAGGCTGAGAGATGCCTCCAATGCAAGAATCCGAGATGCATTGAGGGATGCCCCGTCGGCGTGGATATACCAGGCTTCATAAGGCTGATAGTGGAGGGGAGATATGCGGAGGCGGCTGAGAAGATAAGGGAGAAGAACGCTCTCCCAGCGATAACGGGGAGGGTCTGCCCACAGGAGGTTCAATGCCAGGCTAAATGCGTGAGGGGGGTTAAGGGCGAGCCTATAGCGATAGGGAGGCTTGAGAGATTCATAGCAGACTGGGAGATGAGGCATGGGAGGAGGCCTCCGAAGAGGGCTAAGCCGACGGGTAAGAGGGTTGCAGTGATAGGCTCAGGTCCAGCTGGGCTGACCTGTGCAGCTGAGCTTGCGAGGCTTGGACATGAGGTTGAGATATTCGAGGCCCTCCACAAGCCTGGCGGAGTCCTCATGTATGGCATACCGGAGTTCAGGCTTCCGAAGAGGATCGTGGAGGAGGAGGTTAAGTATGTGGAGAGCCTGGGAGTTAAGATACATCTGAACTCTATAATCGGGAAGCTCTACACCATCGATGAGCTATTCGAGAGGGGGTTTGACGCCATCTTCATAGGGACTGGAGCAGGCCTACCACGATTCCTCGGAATCCCAGGTGAGAACCTGAATGGGATATACTCAGCCAACGAGTTCCTAATCAGGACGAATCTGATGAAGGCATACCTATTCCCAGAGTATGACACCCCCATCGAGGTTGGTAGGAGGGTCGCCGTCATAGGCGGTGGAAACGTAGCCATGGATGCAGCTCGATGCGCCTTAAGGCTTGGAGCCGAGGAGGTCTACGTCATCTATCGTAGGAGCAAGGCTGAGATGCCTGCGAGGGCTGAGGAGGTTGAGAACGCAGAGGAGGAGGGGGTGAAATTCATATTCCTCGCAAATCCGGTGAGATTCATAGGGGATGAGAGGGGATTCGTAAAGGAGATTGAATGCATCAGGATGAGGCTTGGAGAGCCGGATGAGACCGGCAGGCGGAGACCCATCCCAATAGAGGGATCGGAGTTCAGGATCGAGGTTGACACCGTTATAGTGGCCATAGGTCAGGTTCCAAACCCCATCATACAGAAAACCACTAAGGGGTTGAAGACGGGGTGGAGGAACACGATAGTAGTCGACGAGGAGACGATGCAGACAAGCATCGAAGGGGTATATGCCGGCGGAGATGTGGTGAGTGGAGCCGCAACGGTTATAAGCGCCATGGGGGCTGGAAAGAGGGCTGCGAAGGCCATCCATCAATACCTCATGTCGAAGAGATAGAACTTATAGGGTCTCAGCCCCCTTACCCAAATATCCATGAGCAGCGAGATGTGGGCTGAGAAGTATAGGCCCAAAAGCCTAGATGAGATAATAAACCAGGAGGAGATAGTCTCCAGGCTTAAACGCTTCGTCGAGGAGCGCAACCTGCCGCATCTACTCTTCGTGGGGCCGGCGGGGGTGGGTAAGACCACAGCCATATTGGCATTGGCCCACGACCTCTATGGACCTGAGTATAGGAACTATATAATGGAGCTGAATGCCAGCGATGAACGGGGAATCAACGTCATCAGGGAGAAGGTGAAGTTCTTCGCCAGGACAGCCCCCATAGGCGACGTCCCCTTCAAGATCCTCATCATGGATGAGGCTGACAGCCTCACGGCTGAAGCCCAGCATGCCCTGAGGCGGACTATGGAGCGATACACGAGGACATGCCGCTTCTGCCTCATAGGCAACTACTCGGAGCGCATCATAGAACCCATCCAGAGTAGGTGCAGCATCTTCAGATTCTCACCCCTCAGCGAGGAGGATGTGAAGCGATGCCTAAGGATGATAGCTGAGAAGGAGGGCGTGGAGGTCTCACCCGATGGCTACGACGCCATCTACGAGGAGTCGAGGGGAGACCTGAGGAAGGCTATAAATCTCCTCCAGGCAGCCGCAGCGGCCTCTGGGAGGAGGGTGGACGCCGATGTGGTCTACGCCGTCTTGGGCAGAGTCAGCCCTGGAAGGGTTAGGGAGATGATACAGCTCAGCCTTAAGGGGGAGTTCATAGAGGCCCGAGAGCTGCTGAGAAGCCTACTCATCGACGAGGGCATGGCGGCTGAGGATGTTCTACGGATGATATACAGCGAGGTTATGCGCCTCGACATCCCCGAGAGGTTGAAGGTGAGGCTTTCAGACGCCATAGGGGAGGTGGACTACCGATTGACACAGGGATCCAGACCCGAGATACAGCTCAGCGCCCTCCTCGCAAAGCTCGCCTTAGCGGGGGAGGAGATGAGGGGTGGAGGAGCAGCCCTGGGCTGAGCGCTTCAGGCCCAGAACCATAAGAGAGGTTGTGGGAAACGAGGAGGCTAAGGATAGATTCCTAGAATGGCTGAGGAGCTGGGAGGATGGGATACCTGAGAAGAGGGCGGCCCTCCTCTATGGGCCGCCAGGCGTTGGAAAGACATCCCTAGTCGTAGCCGCCGCCAACGATCTAGGCTACGACCTATTGGAGGTGAACGCCAGCGACTATCGAACCGCCAAGAGGCTGAAGGAGATCCTGGGCAGAGCCTCGACGCAGCAGGTTACCGTCACAGGTCGGAGGAGGCTAATCCTCATAGACGAGCTTGAGGGCCTCAGCAGCCGAGAGGATAGAGGGGGCGTTGAGACGATTCTGGATTTGATAAGGGAGACTAGGGCGCCCATCATCCTGGTCGCAACGGTCTATACATCGCTGAGGGAGGCCTGGGAGAGGAAGCTGAGGGAGTTGATGAAGCTCTCGCTCCCCATAGAGCTGAAGCCCATACCAGTCGTCGAGGTCGCTGAGAGGCTTAGGGAGATCGCATCTAGGGTTGGAGTGGAGGTGGAGGAGGAGGTTTTAGAGGAGCTCGCCATACGCTCCGAGGGAGACCTACGAACAGCGATAAACGACCTGGAGGCCGTGGCCAGAGGCCGTAGACGAATCACCCTCCAAGACCTTGAGGCCCTTGGGCTTAGGGATAGGCAGCTATACGCCGAGGAGGCGTTGAGGAGGCTCTTCACGGCTAAGACCCTCCAAGAGGCTAAGGGCATCATCTCCTCCACCAAGCTCAACTACGATGAGCTGATCGACTGGATATATGAGAACCTCCCCTACATACTGGATGATCCAAGGGAGCTCTCAGAGGCCTTGGAGGCCCTGGCGAGGGCTGACATCCATAAGGCGAGGGCTGAGCGCTCCCAGGCCTATAGGCTGCTGAAATATATGTTCGACGAGCTGGCTGGGGGTGTAGCCCTAAGCCTGGAGAGATCCCAGGGCCTATTGGGGGTTGTGGAGAGGCATCTAAGGGCGATGGGCATACCCCTAAGCCCCCTCAAGCTTGAGGAGCGCCCCGAGGGGATCTCCATCATCCCAGTGAGGTATCTGGGAAGGGATACTTGGAGGAGGGTGAACATGGCGGTTAGAAGCCTTGGAGGCTCCTGGGATAGGGAGGGGAGACGCTGGATCGTGGGCTACCTCAGACCCCCCAGGATAGCGCTGAGATATTGGTGGTCTAGGGAGAGGAGGAGAATGCTGAAATCCATCTCCTCAAAGGCGGCCTCTAGGATGCATATATCAACCTCCAGGGCGATTAGGGATGTAATACCCATCCTAAAGATCATCTTCCAGAGCGATCCAGAGATGGCGGAGGGGATAGCTGAGTGGATGGAGCTGGACGGCGACGAGGTTAAATGGCTGTCGAAGGGCTGACCCCTCCATATAGACCCATAGATGGTAATAGCCATCCATCCCGACCGCCGATGAGTTCAAATCGATAGGTTCTGCCCGAAGGGGGATAATGGACTACGGCCCATAGGCTCCACGCTCTCATCGATATGAGAGCCCTAATCAGACGCTCTAGATGCTCGGCCCTTGAGCTGGGCCTAGCCCTCGATGGAAGTCTAACATCGATCCGAGTCTCACCCCCAACCTCCTCGACGTAGCATTCACCTAGAGGTCTACAAAGCCATTCGAGGTCGTCGGGGCGGCCATGGTATCGTAGATCCATCTCCACGGCGTGTATCAGCAGCGTAGTGGTGAGAGCCAAGTTATACTCCCTCAGGAGCTCCATCGGCTCAGGCGGATCGAAGTCTGCGAGGTAGTGCTCCTCCTCCAAGTCGGCGTAGAGACTCTCATCCAAATCCTCGGCTGTGACGCCGAAGATCTCCGCAGCCTCCTCTAGGACTCTCCTCCTCTCCTCCTCGGATGCGACTCCACGGCCCCTGGTCAATCTGTAGACGAGTCTCCTCGCCTCCAGGGGTTCGACGAGGCTTCTCATCTGATAGATGCAGTGGCCGTCTAGGATTGTGGAGAGCCCCCTGACAAGCTTTGGATCATAGCTCATCAACTCCACCTCCTCCAAGGCCTCCCAGAGCCTCCAACGCTTCTCGTCGACGTGTTCCCTATAGATGGAGATGAGACGCTCGGCGAGGGGCAGCTCGTCTCGGGCTGCGTACATCGGCCTTATACGGCCTCTGCGACGCCTAACCCTCAATAGGTTTTGGGGGAGCCTCATCCACGCCTCCTCCGGCTCATACCTATCTCAGCCGTCCCCCTCGAAACCAGCTCTATAAGCCTCGCCCGCTTCCCACGGCGCTTCCTAAGTATGCGTCCTAGACGCTGTATGAACTCCCTGCTACTCCCAGTGCCGCTTATTATAACGGCGATGGAGGCGTCTGGAACGTCGACCCCCTCCTCCAGGACTCGGCTGGTTACGATTCTGAGATATCTCCCCTCCCTAAAGCCGTCTAGGATCTCTTCACGCTCAGCCTTCGCCGTCCTATGCGTTATGGCCGG
>JAPDJB010000107.1 GCA_029259285.1 Candidatus Bathyarchaeota archaeon
CCTCGTCGAGTCTTAGGCTGAGGTTGTATCCCTTCACCAGCAGCTCGATTGGGTCTCCAAGCGGCGCCCTCCTCACGACTGTTATCCTCGTACCCCTCACCAATCCCATGTCTAACAGCTTCCTCCTCTCCTCCCCCCTCCCCTCTATCCTCGATATTATCCCGCTCTCCCCGGGGTTTAATTCGCTCAGCCTCCTCTCCAACTCTTAGGGATAGGGATGTTAGATTCATTTATAGGAAACCCTAAAGGATTTAGGATCGCTCAGCGTCGTCGAAAATTGTTTGATTTTAGCTTCCTATCCTCCTCCTCGCAGTAGCTCTTGAAGAGCTCCATCCATCTAGATATGAATTTTGGGCGATCTGGGGCGTTGGTTATGAATTCGACGAATCTGGAGAATTGGAGGATGGTCTTCGGATCGAGTTGATGCTCTAGGATGTGGGCGTCCCTCCTGGCGATCTCCTCTGGAACCTGTATGATCCTCAGGAATTTGAGGAAGGTCTCATGTCTACTGCTTATGGCCGCCGCTATCTCGGCACCCTTCTCCGTCAGGGTTACACCGCCATACTTCTCGTAGTTCACCAGCCCCTTGGATGAGAGCTTCCTCATCATCTCCACAGCGGAGGAGGGTTGAACCCCCACCTCCCTCGCTATATCCCTTATCCTCGCATAGCCCTTCCTCGCCGTGATCTCATATATCGCCCTGAGATAGTCCTCAGCCCTCCCCGTCAGCTCCACATCCATCCACGCTCATAAAATTTAAGCATACCTAAATTTATTACCTCAACCATCGGTGGAGATATATCAGGCTGTGGGTATGAATCCCCATAGTGGGATGTTCAGGCGTATACTCGTCGCCGTAGATGGCTCTGAGCCTTCTAAGAGGGCTTTAGGCTATGCGATTGAGATGGCTGAGAAGTGGAATGCGGAGCTCCTCATGCTCACCGTGGTGCCGAGGGTGATGCTCCCAGTCTTCTCCGATGAGGGGTTCGGGGCGGCACCCCTCGCCTCCGCCGCAGGCTTCGGAGACTATCAGGAGAGGCTGAGAAGACTCTACGAGGATGCGCTGAGAGGAGCTGAGGAGGAGGTTAGGGCTAATCATCCACGGCTTAAGCTGAAAACCAGACTTGAGGAGGGGAGGCCGTCGACGACGATCGTGAAAGTGGCCGAGGAGGAGGATGTAGACCTAATCGTCATCGGCAGCAGGGGAATCGGAGGAATAACGGGCTGGATACTTGGAAGCACAAGCAGGAAGGTCGTCGACCTCTGTAAGAAGCCCGTCCTCGTCGTGAAGTAGGGGCGAAGCTCCATGGAGGAGCTAGAGGCCCTCAGAAGGGCTGGAGCCATAGCCTCCCAGGTGAGGGGGAGGGTCATAAGCCTAGTTAGGCCTGGGGTTAAGCTCATAGACATCTGTGAGAAGGTGGAGCAGTGGATAAGGGAGCTGGGAGGAGAGCCAGCCTTCCCCTGTAACGTCGACGTGGATCACGTCGCCGCCCACTATACATCTCCCATAGACGATGAAACGCGGGTCTCCGAGGGCTCCCTAGTCAAGGTGGACATCGGCGTCCACGTGGAGGGCTATATAGCGGACACGGCCGTCACCATCTGCCTCAATCCAGAGCTGGAATATCTCGTCGAGGCCGCGGAGGAGGCGCTAGAGGAGGGTATAGCAGCCATAAGGGCTGGTGTCAGAGCCTCGGAGGTGGGCGCAGCCATAGAGGAGGCCATGAAGCGGCTGGGAGCCAGGCCTATAAGGAATCTAACCGGCCATAAAGTCTCACGGTATATCCTCCACGCTGGCAGCGTGATCCCAAACGTCTCATCGATGCTGGAGAGACATCGACTGGAGATAGGCGAAGTTTACGCCGTGGAACCCTTCTCGGTTCCCAGGGAGGCCGACGGCGTCGTCGTCGATGGGCCGCCGAGCAACATCTACATCTACAGGAAGAAGAGGTCTGTGGGCGGCCTGGCTAAGAGGATGCTGCGACATATACAGGCGGAGTATAGAACCCTCCCCTTCGCCTCCAGATGGGTTTTAAAGGCCTTTCCAGGGATGGAGGGCCTAGAGGCCTTCGAGCAGCTTCTACGGGTCGGCTGCCTATACTCATATCCCCAGCTTCTGGAGAAAAGCCATGCCCCAGTGGCGCAGGCTGAGCATACGGTGGTCGTCACGGAGGATGGCTGTGAGGTTACCACCGCCTAGACCTCTTCTTCTCCCTCCGATGTATGCGGGTTATGGTGAGAACACCATCACAGTTGGGGCAGGGTTCATCCTCCTTGAAGACGTAGTCGCCCCGCTTAAAGCCTCTAACCTTCTTAAATCCACATTTGGGACACTCCAGGGTTGTAACGACCTCGACTCGGGGTATTAGGGGCTTCCTAACTGTGGTGACCCTCGACCTGAAGATCATGTAGCCCATCGCCGCGAAGCCGGTTGAACCAAGCAGTATATAGTAGTTGGCATCCTCGGTTCTCCCCGATGCGATGGCCTCGAAGCCTAGGTATAGGCTGAGGAGGGAGAAGGCTCCGATTACGATGACGGCTATGAAGGTTCCCCAGGGGAAGCCGACGCTTGGTATAGCTCCCTCACTGCTCATGGCGTTCACCTATTGCGCTATCCCTATGGTGTTCCCTATTCCAGCGACTATCACCATGTCCCCCTCTTGGGTTCTCTCCAGGATCAGTCTCTGAACCGCCTCCACAGCCTTATCCGCGGCGTCAAAGAGAGCTGGCGGCATGGGGGCGACAACCTCCGTGATATCCTCCTTCACCGCCACGGCGTAGAGGGGGACATCATACTCCTTAGCCGTCTCCTCGATCTTATACTTCTCAACTCCCACGCCGCCTATGGCGGCGCCTATCCCCTCGGCAACTGAGCCTGTCTCCTCCCCCTCCAGCTTCCCAGCTGCGTCGATGGTGATTATAGCCTTAACCTCCCTCCCCCTCTCCCTCAAGATGTTCCTTATGGCGTCGCCTGGCTTCCCCACGTTTCCCCCAGGCCCCTTCGCCTTCAAAACGATTAGGGTTCTCCCCTCCCAGGGAACCTCCGCTGCGACTATGTCCTTGGCCACCTCCCTCTTCTCATATCCCCTCATCATCTTCGCCGCCACTAGGGCTCCCACGCCGTCTCCGATGGGCATACCCTCCCTAAAGGCCTGAAGTGCGGCGGAGTAGGCTTCGATCTCCCTCATCAACAGCGGCAGGAGCATGTGTATCTGCATGATGATGTAGAGGTTCATCGTCTTCTTCCCCAGCAGGTAGAAATGCCTTATCACCTTGTAGTAGACGTTGAGGGCCAGCGCCGCCTCTAGGAGATTCTCAAGGTTGTTCAGCTCACTCTCCGAGGCCCCTGGAGCCATGGCTCTAACCTCATCCTCGAATTTGCTCTCCCTCACGTTGAGGAGTTGCTCCAGCTTCCAGATGATGCCGGCGGGGTCTAGGCTTACAGGCTGTATGAAGAAGTGTTCAAGAAACCGCTCCACGTCGGGCGTCGGATCCCTATCGGGCTTTCCGATCTCCTTTATCGCCTCTATAGATACCCTCCTACCCTCATCTCTTAGGGCTTTAACCCTCCTTAATGTTCCTTCTACCTGTTTCAGCATGGTGATGCTCTGAATCCGCTGGGCGTAGAGGAGGTAGAGGATGAAGGCGGCGCTGAAGATGATCTGGACGAGGACTCCGATATCGCTTCTAGGCGGAGTGAATTGGGAGGGCTGTTGTAGCATTGCGACCAATCCACTTGAACCTCTACGCCGTTATAAATTTTCATTAATATAACAACCCTTTTAATGAAGCTATCGGGTTCTCCATATACTAGGATGCTCAGCTACGCCGTCAAGAGGCTGATTAGGGGGCCCTCCATCTTCATTGCACTATTCCTCAGCGTTCTCCTAGCGGTGACACTCTTCTCAGGCATCGTTCAAGGCTCGGATGCTGTGGCATACTCCATGTTATCGAAGGCCCTCGGAGCCGTAAACATCGATATTGAATCCTGGGCGGAGCAGAGGAATATCACCCGCCTGGCGATAGCGAGGATGGAGGATGCCTATAGGGGGGTGAAGGGCGTAACATGGGTTGAGCATCTCATAAGATGGGAGGTCGACGTCAACATATCGGGATGGAACGAGACGTTAACCTTCAAGCTCATCGCCATCCCAGAGAACTCGACGCTGCTCCAAGGCCTCTCGGGGGTCGAGGAGCTGGAGGATGGTAAGGTCTACATCGAGGAGGGCTCCCTAAATGCATCGAGCTTCAAGCCTGGTGAGAATGCGACGATCAAGATACTCACCTACAACCCCTATAGCCCCCCCGACTTCCAATCCCGCTGCTTCACCCTCCCCATCGGGGGGGTGATCGGGCTAGATGAGGAGGGCTTCTCGCTGGCCATGGGGCGCTACCCCCATTATCTGAGATATGTCATCCTCGGCGAGGGCGTTGAGAGGAGGCCTCCACATAGACTTATAATAGTCACGGAGGAGACGCTTAGGAAATACCTCCTTCAACCGATATATGATGAGAGACGCAGACCTGCAAGGGTCTTCATCGCCGCCTTCTTCCTCCGCCTGGAGAGGGGGAAGCTGATAAATCCATGGGACATCGAGGGGTCAAGGCATAAGATCCGCCTGGTCTACGAGGAGATCAACACGCTGGGAGTGAGGTATAAGTATCTCCCCCTCAACTACCTTGACAGCCTCCTAAACTCCATAGAGTCCTATACATCGGGCATGAAGACGAACACCCTCATGATCACACTTCCAGTCTTCTTCACGGCCTGGTATCTAGGCGCCACAGTCTCGGAGATATCCCTAGGCGTGAGGAGACGTGAGATCGGCCTCCTCTTCACCAGGGGCTTAAACCATCGACAGGTGATGTTCATCCTCCTCCTTGAGGCCTCCCTGATAGGCCTCATAGCCGGCGTCCTGGGCATCCTCCTAGGAGCCGCCTTAGCCCCTCTAGTTCTCCCAGGCGTATCCCTCCTCGACAGCCTTAGAAGCCTCTCACCGCCTACGATCCTCCTATCCCTCCTCTTCAGCGGAGCCCTCTCGGTTCTGGCTGTCTATACCCCCGCGAGGAGAGCTACGGGGATAAGCGTGGTTGAGGCTCTCAGGATATACCGTGAGGAGGAGGAAGAGGTGGGGTCATGGCATGAGCCTCTCCTAGCCCTCGGCCTAGGAACCTATAAGATAGTGATGATGCTCCTTGGCTTCAGCGTTGAGAAGTTCAGACCTGTAATCGGGAACATCCTAGTCTTTATACTCTACTCCACCTGGTGGGGCGTTGACTATATTCTCTCCTACATCGGCCCCATCCTATTCTTCTGGGGCTTCATAAAGCTCCTAGTCCAGTTCTCACCCTGGCTTCAGAGTGGAGTCAGCTTCATAGCCCACTGGATCATAGGCGACGTCTCCAGATACTCCTCGACGAGTGCGAAGCGCTATGCGAGGCGTCTGGCCTCCTCAGCCTTCATGGTGGCTTTAATCCTCGGCTACGCGGTCTCAGTTATCGGAAGCGCGGCCAGCACCCAGGACTTCATCGACAGGGTGACGATGTCCATGGTGGGCGCAGACGCATCAGTCTGGCTCTTCTCAAGGAAGGGGGCTGAGGAGTTGGCCGATAGGATCGAGGAGCTCCCAGGGGTGAGGAACGCCACGGTTGAGGTATGGTTCGAGGCGGAGAGCTCCCTTGGAAAGATACCCGTCAGGGCGATAGAGCCCCTGGAGTGGAGTCAGGTCGCATATATTGAGCCTGGATGGCTTGAGGGTGAGAACATCTTCGATATGATGAATAAATCTAGGGATACGGCCATCTTGGAGAGGGGGGCGGCTGAGAGGCTTGGCGTCGACCTAAATGAGACCTTTCTCATCAAGTTGAAGTATAGGGTCTACCCCTTCCAGATCGTAGGATTCTTCGGCCACAGGCCTAGGGGAAACTGGAGGATTCAGAATCCAACTCTCTATGTCCACAGGGACTTCCTGGAGCATGTGAAGGAGAAGTATATCAGGCAGGTTAGAATCCTGGTGAAGCTGGAGGAGGACGCCGATCTAAAGGCCTTCAAAGAGGCCGTTGAGGGGCTTGACCCAAACGTCGATGAGGTGGATGTGGCTGAGGAGAGGATCAGGGAGGCGAGGGAGAACATCTTCCTCATGGGCCCCAGGAGGGTTGAGGAGCTCGGCGTCGTCTTCTCAGCCATCGTCTCCTCCGTCGGCGTAGCCCTCATAGCGTTGACGATGCTTCGAAGCCGATGGAGGGAGTTAACCATCCTCGCGACGAGGGGATTCTCCTGGAGGCAGATCGCCGCATCACTCATCCTAGAGATGTTGAGCGTCATCCTCATATCCACAGCCATAGGTATGGCTGTGGGCTACATCATCCTGAGAAATGAGACGATCCTATTTAACGAGGCCGTGGCCACATATATACTGCGCCGAATAATATTCCCCACGGCATCCTGGATGGGAGTACTCTCCATCGCCCTCACGATATCCCTCTCCTCCATACTACCCATCATATTGGCTGCTAGAATCGTAAGCAGGAGACCCGTGTTGATGATAGAGGAGTGATCGAGATGTCACCCGCAGTGATAGTTAAGGATTTGATAAAGGTTTACAAGCTGGGCTCAGTGGAGGTTCAGGCTCTAAGGGGTCTGAACATGATCGTTGAGCGGGGGGAGATGGTCTCCCTGATAGGCCCCTCCGGCTCAGGTAAGACCACTCTCCTAAACATCATAGGGGGGCTTGACACGGCGACGGCTGGCTACGTGAAAGTCTTCGACGTCGAGGTGACAAAGCTGACCCCTCCCGAGCTCGTCGAGTATCGCCGCAGAACGGTGGGCCACGTCTTCCAGACGATGAATCTCATACCGACGTTGACGGCTGCCGAGAATGTGGAGCTGCCGATGATGGCCCTCGGCATCCCAAAGGAGGAGCGTCGAAAACGGGTTGAAGAGCTCATCGACGTCGTAGGCCTCAGACATAGGATGAATCATAAGCCTGGAGAGCTGAGCGGAGGGGAGCAGCAGCGAGTAGCCCTGGCGGCGGCCCTGGCGAATGATCCACCGCTGATCCTGGCCGATGAGCCGACGGGTGAGCTGGACACGGTGAACGCCAAGATCGTCGTCGACT
The DNA here is from genome assembly GCA_029259285.1 of Candidatus Bathyarchaeota archaeon. Lineage (GTDB taxonomy): Archaea > Thermoproteota > Bathyarchaeia > TCS64 > B23 > B23. The sequence goes on from JAPDJB010000107.1 coordinate 7,119, forward strand.
ATCTACGCAGGGTGAACGAGGAGATGGGTAAGACCATCATCATGGTCACCCATGACCCAGCCGTGGCCCGAGTTGCGGATCGCATCCTCCGCATAGAGGATGGCGTCATAAAGGCTGAGGCGCCGCCGATAGGGGAGGAGGTCACGGGGCCAGCATCCTACGCCGAGATGCTGAGG
>JAPDJB010000127.1 GCA_029259285.1 Candidatus Bathyarchaeota archaeon
TCCGGCTTAGGCCGTAAGGCTCCCAGGGCTGACTTCAGGTCTCTCCTCAGCGAGACGGCAGGCTCATATTCGCTGAGATGTTTGAAGGCTGCTTCGAGTATCTCCCTGGTCGATATGCCGTCGTAGGCCTCCTCCTCTATGCGTCTGGCGATCTCCTCAGCCACCGACCTGGAGGCTCCAATCCTCATGAGGGTCTTGATGATCTTCCCTCTCTGGAAGGGTTCCCTACGCCCATCCCACTTCACAACCATTATCACCCTGGACACCTCAGTGGGTTATGCCTAGGCGTGTGTAGATTCTCTTCGGGGCTTTCACCTCAACGATCATGTTGACGATGTCAGCCCTATCGATCAGCTCCGATGGGCAGAATCGACCTGTGAGGACGACATCCGTCTCCTCCGGAACCTCATCCAGCAGCTTCAAAACCTCGTCGACGTCGATTAGGCCTATGTAGGCTGCGAGGCATATCTCATCCAGCACCAGTAGATGGGGTTTCCCCCGTAGAACCTCCCTCGCCTTCTCAAGGGCCTTATGGGCGAGCCTCCTATCCTCATCGCTTGGATTCCGTAGGTTGATCCACCCCTCCCTCCCGAATTGATATATCTCATAGTGGGGGGCGAGCCGCTTTTGGATGAGATACTCACCGATGTCCTTCCTCCCCTTCATGAACTGTATGATGACGGCCTTAAGGCCATGTCCGACGCATCTAAGCGCTAAGCCCAAGGCGTTCGTAGTCTTCCCCGCCCCCGTCCCATAGTAGAGGAAGATTTTACCCATCAACTACACCTCGCAGACGGGGCAGGGATGCGTAGGCGTCGGAGCTCCGAGGTAGAGAACCTGCTCCCCCTTACTCCCATACCTGTAGATTGTGATCCCCTTACACCCCAGCTTATAGGCGAGGAGGAAGACCCGCCTCACATCGTCGATGGAGGCGTCCCCCCTCAGGTTTACGGTCTTCGATACCGCGTTGTCGGTGAACTCCTGGAAGGTGGCCTGCATCCTAACATGCCACTCAGCGTCGATCTCCAGGGCCGTGATGAAGACCCTCCTCAGCTCCTCCGGAGCCTCAACCCCCCTAAGGGTTCCAGTCTTCAAAACTTCCCTCAAAACCTCATCTCGCTTCAGGCCCTCAGCCTCGAGGGCCTCCTCGAGGGCTAGGCTTACCTCCAGCATTCTCACGCCGCTGAGGACTACTCTCATGTAGGCGAGGGCGAAGGCGGGTTCTATGCCGCTGGAGGTTCCAGCTATTATGCTTATAGTCCCCGTTGGGGCGATGGATGTGGTGGTTGCATTCCTAATGCCATGCTTAGCGATGAGTCTCCTCACCCTATCCCAGTCGAGGCTGTAGATTCGTTCTTCGCCCTCAGCCTCGAAGGGGAGTCTCGGCCTCTCATTGTCGTATATCGAACCACTGAAGGCTGGGAAGGGGCCTCTCCTCCTCGACAGCTCTATGGACGTCAGCTTGCTATGGTAGTTGATGTATTCCATTATCCTCCTCGCCAGCTTCAGGGCTTCCTCGGAGTCGTAGGGGATTCGTAGCTTGAAGAGCATCTCAGCCCAACCCATGACCCCTAAGCCGATCTTCCTGGTTCTCAGCGTCGCTTTCTCGATCTCTGGCAGCGGGTAGAGGTTGGCGTCTATCACGTTGTCTAGGAAGTGGGTGGCTATGGAGATTACCTCCCTCAGCCTCCTCCAATCCACCTCGTAGCCGTCATCGGTTCTCCGCAGCATGAGGGATAGGTTGATGGAGCCGAGGTTGCAGGACTCATAGGGGAGAAGCGGAACCTCTCCACAGGGGTTTGTCGCCTCTATCCTGCCCAGATGGGGTGTGGGATTATGCCGGTTGATGGTGTCGAGGAATATGAGGCCTGGGTCTCCCGTCTCCCAGGCGTTGGCGACGATGAGGTTGAAGATATGCCTCGCCTTAACCCTCTTAACAACCTCCCCACTTCGGGGATTGATGAGGGGATACTCCTCATCCCTCTCCAGGGTCTTCATGTATTCATCGGTGACTGCGACGGAGATGTTGAAGTTCCTCAGCCCTCCACCCCTCTTGGCTTTTACGAACTCCTCTATATCTGGGTGGTCAACCCTCAATATGCCCATGTTGGCTCCTCGACGCTTCCCACCCTGCTTTATGACCTCCGTCGCCGTGTCGAAGATGCGCATGAAGCTGACGGGTCCAGAGGCGACGCCGCTTGTCGTCCTCACTATGTCGCCCCTCGGCCTCAGCCTTGAGAAGTTGAAGCCTGTTCCGCCGCCGCTCTTATGGATCATGGCCGTCGCCTTCAGGGCTTCGAAGATGCTCTCTATCGAGTCCTCTATGGGTATGACGAAGCAGGCTGACAACTGACCCAAGGGGGCTCCGGCGTTCATAAGTGTCGGAGAGTTTGGTAGAAAGTACCGATTCATCATCGTCTGGTAGAAGACCTCTATCGTCTCCTCGTAGAGCTGACTCCATCGCTCCTCGATGAGGCTTAGAAGCTCTGGGAAGCTGACCCTCATCCTCCCCTCGGCTCCAAGGCGGTTGTAGAGCCTCCTCAGCATCTCGAACTCGTATCGGTTGAGGTTTGACCTTCCAGGCTGGTAGTCTCCATACTTCATCTCCGTCTTGCGTTTGGGTTGCCTCCCCTCCCTGTCATAGACCTCGGGCCAGTAGAGGGCGTCGACGAGGCCTATATATCTGGCGACCCTCATCAGCATCTGTCCAGGCGTCTCCTTGATCCTCCCCTCCTCGTCTCTCAGCAGGTATCTGGCCCTCAGAACCTCTATGGCGTTGGGCGTCAGCTTCAAGTCGTCGACGACGCCTAGAAGCCTCTTGATCTCCCTTATCTCGCTTCGTCTTCTCCTGTATAGTATGTAGGCCTTCGCCACCTCGTATAGGCCGTTCTCAACGAGGGTCTCCTCGACGACATCCTGTATCCCCTCGACGTGGGGCATCTCCCCCACATATCGCTTTTCCAGTTTCTCAACAACCTGGTGGCTCAGCCTCTCAGCCAGCTCCCTGTCGTCTCTCCCCGTCGCCTTCAACGCCTTCCAGATGGCTGTTGTGATCTTCTCCGGATCAAACTCAACGATTCGCCCATCCCTCTTGATGATCCTCTCTATCCTGGCCACTTCATCGACCCGAGTGTTAGAAGCCCTCAAATCCACTTAAACATGTCTCCAGGGGTTGGAGCTCCCGTCGAATTCTCATAAGCTGCTTCCTATCGAGGGCCTCTGGGCTGAGGGATAGCAGTAGTATATGCCTCCCCATCGATATCCTCTCCCTCAGGAGGTGTAGGAAGCGTAGGGTGGTCTCGAAGGAGTATTGAGCGCAGAGGTATTCGAAGCCGTCTAGGAGTATCACACCCCTATCCACCTCCCTTAGAAACCTATCGACCTCCACGCTCAGCCTTATGAGATCCTTTGTGGAGAGATATCCCTCCACTCTGGTGTCGCTCAGCCAGATATACCTCACATCCCTGAAGCCGAAATCCCTCTCAAGTTGCTGGGGGTTTATCCTCGTTATGCAGAGACCCCTATAGCCATCTCTTAGGGCTTCCCCGAACACCCTGTATATCTCCTCACCCCTCTCCTCCTCGATGAGATAGGAGCCTCCAGCCCTCACCATCCATTTAAAACTCTCCCACCCCACTAGTTAAGATATTTCATTAAGGATTTTGGTTATGGAAAGCGCTTTCTATTCAACTCTCCAAATCTCCTTGATGGCCATCATCGAGAGGGTTCCCACCGGCGTAGTCGGCCTCGATAGGATGCTGAGAGGCGGCCTTCCGAGGGGTAGAACCATCCTCCTCCTCGGCGGCCCTGGATCGGGTAAGACAATCCTCTCCGTTCAGTTCCTCTATAGGGGCATCTATGATCACGGTGAGAATGGCGTCTATGTCAGCCTCGACGAGTCGAGGGGGCATCTATACCGTGAGATGGAGGCCTTCGGATGGAGGCTTGAGGATGCAGAGAGGGAGGGGCGATTCTTATTCATAGACGCCCATCCACGGAGGATGAGATTCAACGTCGAAAGATTGAAGTCTCGGATCAGGGATGCCGTAGACGAGGTCTCCGCGAGGCGGATCGTCATCGACCCCCTCACCTCGTTGACCCTCGTCTATCCAGATGTGGTGAGGAGGAGGGAGGTGATCCTCGAACTCTTCTCCCTCCTCGACGGCCTCGGATCGACGAACATCGCAACCCTGGAGCTTAGGGCGAGGGGTCTCGAACGTGGGGTTCAGCTGGAGGAGTATCTGGCCCATGGGGTCATCATCCTGCAGAGGATTAGGGCTGATAGGGGATTGGTGAAGACGATTGAGGTTGAGAAGATGAGGGGGGTCGACCACGATGATCAGCCTAGGCCGTATAGGATAACGGATAGAGGCCTAGAGGTCTATGCTGAGGAGCAGGTCTTCTAGAACCCTCAATCCAGATTCTGGCGAGGAAGTAGGCTGAGATGAAGGGGAGGAGGATGATGATCAGTGGATAGTAGGGGGGCCTGGGGAGGAGCAGTGATAGAACCCCATATAGGGCGCAGAGGAGGACGAAGATGAGGTATAGCCGCATCGTCCACCTCCTCCACCTCTCCCTAAACTCCAACCCCCTCATAATAGATTGATCGAGGGGAGGACTCCCCAGAGCTGTCTCGTTTAGGTAGGCTCCCATCAACTCATCCTCTGGGAGGAGGTTGACGGGGGATCCATCAAAGATCCATCGATGCCTCCTTGAGAGGGAGGAGGTGAGGGCCTGTAGAGTCATTAAGACGAATGTGGAGAGGAGGGAGTATATCCACCACGGCCTCCTCCAAGGGGCTGATTTAATCATCATAATTGTAAAGCCATTTTACCCTATTTGACCATGAAGGATCAGGTTGGTTAAGGTAGGCCTCAGGAGATGTAGGACGATCCTAAGTCCAAGCCGTATAGGGGGTGTGGACTATGCGGTCAACCCCTATGTAGGGTGTGAGCATGGCTGCGTCTACTGCTACGCCAGATTCATGTCCCGCCTGGGCCATAAAGGGGAGGAGTGGGGGAGCTTCGTCGACGTGAAGGTCAACGCCCCACAGAGGCTGAGGACTGAGGCGAGGGGGAGGAAGCCTGGTAGGGTTCTACTCTCCAGCGTCACAGACCCCTATCAGCCGGTGGAGAGGCGATTCAAGTTGACTAGGAGCCTCCTCAGGATACTCTTAGAATACGGCTATCCCATCGTGGTTCAGACGAAGTCAACGCTGGTTCTCAGGGACATCGACCTCCTAACCAGCTTCGAAGAGTGTGAAGTCGGATTCACCATCACCACCATCGATGAGAGGGTTAGAAGGGTCTTCGAGCCTAGGTCGTCGCCGGTTCCTCAACGAATCAAGGCCCTTGGGGAGCTTCATGATGTCGGCCTATCCACCTACGCCTTCATCGGCCCCCTCCTCCCCCTCCTCAGTGAGAGGAGTCTACCGGAACTCCTGGACGCCCTATCCGATCGAGTTGACCTCATCATCTTCGATAGGCTCAACATAAGGTATGGAAACCTCCAATCCATCCTCAAGGCCTTGAGGGTGAACTATCCCAAATTAGTTGACTCCTTCCTGGAGGCCCTCTCACCCACCTCGGGGTATTATAGGCGGATCAAGTCTTGGGCTGTGGAGCTATGCCGTGAGAGGGGTCTACCCTACGACTTCTGCTATTGAGCCACCCTCCTCTCCAAGACCTCGATGTCATGGCCGTCTGGATCTTTGAAGAAGACTATCCTTGTCCCATCCGGCAGCTTAACCCTCCTCAGCTTTAGGCCTAGGCCCTCAAGCCTTGAGACAAGCTCCTCGAAGTCGTCGACGTAGACGGCGAAGTGGCTCCATCTACCAGGTGGAGTCCCCTCAGGTGAGCCTGGCCTCTGAACAAGCTCTAGATATGTGCCGTTGAGATCGAGGAAGGCGATCTCAACCTCGCCAACCCTCATCCTCTTATGGATTTCAAGCCCCAGGGTCTGCCGATAGAAGTCTACAGCCTTCTCAAGGTTGGAGACGTGTAGGCCTATATGGTCGATGGAGACCCTCATCCCACCTCTCCCCAGGGTTGGACTGACAGCCACTGTCAGTCCTTCTTCCCCATCTCCTCTTCGAGGGCCGCCCTCGCAGCTGCGAGTCTTGCTACCGGTATCCTGTAGGGTGAGCAGCTGACGTAGTCGAGGCCGATGCTGTGGAGGAAGTAGATGCTCCTTGGTTCTCCGCCGTGTTCTCCGCAGATGCCTATCTTCAGCCTTGGATTCGCTTTTCGACCCTTCTCGACGCCTATCCTGAGGAGCTGCCCCACCCCCTCTATGTCTAGGGTGTAGAAGGGGTCTTCGTCGAGTATGCCCTTGTCGAGGTAGACGGGCAGGAAGGTTCCCTGGGCGTCATCCCTGCTTAGGCCCATCGTCGTCTGCGTCAGGTCGTTGGTTCCGAAGCTTACGAAGTCGACGACCCTCGCTATCTTATCCATCGTCAACGCCGCCCTGGGTATCTCTATCATCGTCCCATATCGATAGGGGATTCTGAAGCCATACTTCTCAGCCACCTCCCCGTTGGCCCTCTCTATTATGGGCTTGATATACTCCAGCTCCCTATGGGTCATCGTCAGCGGTATCATGATCTCAGGTCTCGGGTCATAGCCCTCCATCTTCAGCTCCGAGGCCGCCTCGAAGATGGCTCTCGCCTGCATCTCATATATCTCGGGGTATAGGATGCCAAGTCGACAGGCCCTCAACCCTATCATGGGGTTGGCTTCGCTTATCTTCCTCACCTTCTCCAGAAGCCTCCTCTCCTCCTCCAACCGCTCGGGTGGCGCTCCACCCTTCTCCAGCTCATATATCCTGGTGAGTATCTCGCTCTCGCTTGGCATGAACTCATGAAGCGGCGGATCCAGCAGCCTGATCTGAACTGGAAGCCCATCCATGACCTTGAGTATCTGCTTGAAGTCCTCCTTCTGCATCGGCAGCAGCTTCTCCAGCACCCTTCTCCTCTCCTCAGGGGTGTCAGCCATTATCATCTGCCTGACGAGGGCGACCCTCTCTACGCCGAGGAACATCCTCTCGGTTCTGGCGAGGCCGATGCCCTCGGCTCCGTTCTCCCTCGCCTTCAGGGCGTCCCTCTCATCGTTGGCGTTAGCCCAGACGCCGAGCCTCCTATAC
>JAPDJB010000002.1 GCA_029259285.1 Candidatus Bathyarchaeota archaeon
AGAATCCTGATGGATCTCCTCGCGGATCTATAGAGCCTCCTAGTCTCCTCCAGGGATGCCTCCCCGACGCTGACGATCCTAAGCAGGGGAGGCCTCTCCTCAACTCTGCCGCCCTTGAGATAGATCTCCTCAGCTAGAGGCAGAAGCTCATCGGCGTATCCCTCCAGGGTTTCAAGCCTACGCCTCATCTCATCCCTCGCCTCGGCGATGAGGGTTGAAACCACATCTCTAGGCGGCATGGGGGAGTACATCGCAGGCCTTCCAGGCTTTATGCGTATCAACCCCCTCTTAGCCAGCTCCTCTAGGACGCCGTATATCCTCACCCTCGGAACTCCACTGGCTCGGCTGAGGATTGAGGCCTTCGTCTCGCCGAGGTATAGCAGATTGGCGAGGGCTGAGGCCTGATAGTCGTTAAGGCCCATATCCATCAGGAGCATCTTAACCCTTCTGATGAGACTCTCCACAATCGCTGAATGGTTCGTAGAGCTATTAAAGGTGGAGGTAGAAAAACCAGGGGATGAGGATAGCCGTCACAGGTGGAGCTGGATACATAGGCTCAACGCTGATGAGGAGACTCGTAGAGGGAGGCTACACGGCGATCTCCATAGACAACCTCACCAGGGGGGATTACACCCCACTCCGAGGCTTGGAGGGATCGATGGAGCTTCTAGTCGGCGATATAAGAGACCTCAATCTATTAATGGGGGTCTTCCAGGACGTGGACGCCATCATCCATTTGGCTGCTATACCTGGATTGAAGGCCTGCGATGAGAACCCAGAGGAGGCGATCTCCGTCAACGTCTATGGAACAAACCAGGTGTTGAGAGCCATCGTAGAGGCAGGTGTAAAGCGCATAATCTTCGCCTCCAGCGCCGCAGTCTATGGGGCGCCGAGATATCTACCCGTCGACGAGGAGCATCCACTGAAGCCCCTAAACCTATACGGAGTGACGAAGATGGCGGGGGAGAGGCTGGTGGAGGCCTACCATGAGAACTATGGTCTCGATGTCACCATCCTACGCTTCGGCAATGTCTATGGCGTCGGCCTCTACACCAGGTGGGATACGGTGATCCCAAAGTTCGTCAGGCAGGGTCTGAGGGGTGAACCCTTAACCATCTATGGCGACGGCCATAGCAGCAGGGATTTCGTCCATGTGGAGGATGTCGTCGAGGCCGTAATCCTCGCCTTGAGGCATGGGGGAGGCTTCGAGACCTATAATATAGGCGGAGAACCCATGGAGGTTGGAGAGATCGCCGAGATCGTCTGCGAGGAGGTGGAGGCGGCTACTGGGCGGAGGGTTGAGGTGACCCATCTACCACCGAGGATTGGGGAGACGAAGCGTATAGAGTATGACATCACCAGGATAAGGGAGCATCTCAACTATAGGCCCAGGTGGGGCGTCAGGAGGGGTGTTAGACAGCTCATCGACTACGCCCTAAAGGGTGGAGCCTTTGAAGCCTAAGGTGTCCGCGGTCATACCCGCCTATAACGAGGAGGAGACCATCGGCGAGGTGGTGGGGAAAACTCTGAGATACGTTGATGAGGTGATAGTCGTCGATGATGGAAGCCTCGATGAGACGGCGGAGAGAGCCTATGAGGCTGGAGCCAGGGTTGTGAAGCTGGGGGAGAATAGGGGGATCCTCCAGGCGACTGTTAGAGGCTTCAGGGAGGCGGATGGCGAGATCATCGTCACCCTAGACGCCGATGGACAGCATAACCCCGACGAGATCCCAAGGCTTCTGGAGCCGATACTGAGAGATGAGGCCGATCTGGTTCTAGGTCGGAGACCTAGATTACCACACCTCAGCGAGCGGATCCTCACATATCTAACAGGGTTAAAGGTGCCGGTTCAAGATGCAAGCACCGGCTTCAGGGCCTTGAGGCGATGGGTTGCCGAGGGAATGAAGCTTAAGGGGAGCTGCCTCTGCGGCATCCTCATCCTAGAGGCCCATAGAATAGGCGCGAGGATCACGGAGGTTCCAATATCGATTAAGGAGAGGAGGGGTGAGAGGCATATAAAGACGAGGCATATCAAACAGCTGTTTCACGTCCTTCTACATCTGATAGGGCTTTGGTGAAAAGGCTTTAATGGACTCTAAGGGATTTAGGGGTGATGCGGGATAGGGGATTCGTCGTCTGGTTTACGGGTCTCCCAGCCTCTGGGAAGACGACTGTGGCGAGGCTGGTTGAGAGGGAGCTTAGGCGTAGAGGCCTCAGGGTTGAGGTTCTCGACGGCGATGAGCTGAGGAGGAAGCTGGATCCCGAGATCGGATTCAGCCCTGAGGATAGGATGATCCATATTAGGCGTGTCGCCTATGTCAGCCATCTCCTTGCGAGGAATGGAGTCGCAGTCTTGGTCTGCCTCGTCTCACCTTACATCAAGGCGAGGGAGGCTGCGAGGAACATCATCGGCGAGGACTTCATAGAGGTCTATGTGAAGTGCAGCCTTGAGACCTGCATCGAGAGGGATCCGAAGGGGTTGTATAAACGGGCCTTGAGGGGGGAGATTCCGAATATGACGGGCATCGGCGACGTCTATGAGGAGCCTCCAAATCCAGATGTTGTGGTGGACACCGAGAACTACACGGCTGAGGAGAATGCTAGGATGGTTATCTCAAGGCTTGAGGAGCTCGGCTACCTAGACCCTACTCCACAACGATCATCGTCAAAGTAGACCTGACATTCCTCAGCTTCCTTATCTTCATCCCTATGATATCCTTCAGCTCATCCATCGTCTCAGCTTCAACCTTCGCGATCATGTCGTAGACCCCATAGAGGCCGTAGACCTCCTTCACCTGTGGGATCCTCCGTAGGGCCTCGGCCACCTCATGCTCGGCGCCCATCTCGGTGTTGATGAGGACGAATGCCTTCCTCAACCCCAATCTCACAGCCTATCCCTTATGGCCATTTAAAGATTTCCGATGCCACTCGACGATCGTCGAGTGATGCTTCGACACAACCTTTAACTCGGCTAGAAGGGTAGATGAGGCGATTAGGATGGGGCTTCAGAGGGGTGTGGCCATAATAGGGGCTGGGATGACGAGATTCCACCACAAGATACATGCGGATAAGACCGGTAGAGACCTCTTCGTGGAGGCCGCCCTCGAGGCCATGGCCTCCGTCGACAATGGCATAGAGCTGGGGGACATCGAGGCCCTCTTCATCGGAAACTTCTCCAGCGACTCCTTCGAACATCAAGGCCACGTCGCCGCCCTCATGGCGGATTGGCTGGGTCTAACGCCGAGAGCTGCGACAAGGATTGAGGCTGCCTGTGGAAGCTCCGGCGCTGCTCTGAATATCGGGGTGATGGCGATAGCTTCAGGCCTCTATGATGTGGTGATGGTGGGCGGCGTGGAGAAGATGAGGACGCTGACGACGGAGGAGGTGACGGATGTCCTCGCCATGGCCTCGGATGAGGTCTATGAGGCCGCTGTTGGCTTCACCTTTCCAGGCCTCTACGCCGCGATGGCGACGGCCCACTTCCATAGATATGGCTCAACTTGGGAGCAGCTCTGCGCCGTCTCCATAAAGAATCATCATAATGGGTCGCTGAACCCTAAGGCTCAGTTTCAGGAGGAGGTCATCGACATCGCCCGAAGGCTGGGTGAGAGGAGGGGGATGACCTTCAGGGATGAGATGGAGTTTCTACGGTCTCCGCTGAACCCCGTTGTGGCCTATCCGCTGAGGCTCTTCGACTGCTGCCCCATCTCCGATGGGGCGGCCGCCGTCATCATGGCCTCGGAGGAGGCGGCGAGGAGATTCACCGACACTCCAATCTATGTGAGGGGGATCGGGCAGGCCTCGGATGCCATGGCGCTCCACGACAGGGAGGATTTGACAACCATCAGGGCGACGAGGCTGGCTGCTCAGCAGGCGTATAGGATGGCGGGTCTAGGCCCAGAGGACATAGATGTGGCGGATGTCCATGACTGTTTCACCATCGCCGAGGTTGTGGCCACCGAGGATCTTGGCTTCTTCCCAAAGGGGGAGGGGGGTAAGGCTGCGGAGGAGGGTAGAACCTCCCTGGAGGGTGACAAGCCCATCAATCCCGATGGAGGCTTGAAGGCGAAGGGCCACCCCGTCGGGGCGACGGGCGCCGCCATGGCCTATGAGATGTTCAAACAGCTAAGGGGGGAGGCGGATAAGAGGCAGGTGCCCGATGCGGAGGTGGGTCTCATACACAACGTTGGAGCCTCTGGGGCGACGGTTGTGGTTCAGATCTATGGGAGGTGAAGAGATGTGTTCACGGTGAAGGATTATAGGGATGCCCTCGCTGAGGGTTATCTCCTGGCCTCTAAGTGTAGGCGATGCGGCGCTGTCCAGCTTCCACCGAGGCCCATCTGCCCCAAATGTGGCTCAGGCGACCTGGAGGCCTTTAAGGCTCCCAAGCGGGGTAGGGTGGCCGCCTACACGGTGATCCATGTTCCACCCTCAAGGTTTAAAGGGGAGGAACCCTACGCCGTCGCCATAGTAGAACTCCTCGAAGGAGTCAGAGTATCGGGTCGAATGCTCGACGTCTCTGAGGCCGATCTGAGGGTTGGATTGGAGGTTGAGGCTGACTTCATAAAATTGGGGGAGGAGCCTCTCCTCTGCTTCAGACCCCTCAAACACCCTTAAAGCTCGGCGTTCTCTTCTCCTTAAATGCCTTGAAGCCCTCCTTAGAGTCCTCGGTTGCGAAGAGCCTCCCGAAGGCCTCCGCCTCCTCGTCGAGGCCTACCTCCAGGGATCCTCCTAGGTTGACGAGCCTCTTAGCCTCAGCCATCGCTATTGGAGCTCCAGATGCCAAAGCCTTAGCCAGCTCTGACACCTCCTCCTCAAGGCGGTCGTGGGGTACCACCTTGTTGACGAGTCCCATCCTATAGGCCTCTTCGGCGTCTATGATCCTCCCCGTCAATATGAGCTCCATCGCTTTTCCGATGCCTATCAGCCTCACTAGGAGCTGTGTTCCACCCCATCCTGGGATGATGCCCAGCTTGATCTCAGGCTGCCCGAATTTGGCCTTCTCGGATGCGATCCTTATGTCGCAGGCCGATGCCAATTCGCATCCGCCTCCGAGGGCGTAGCCGTTTATGGCTGCGATCACGGGCTTAGGCATGGAGGAGATTCTCATCATAGTCTCATGCCCCCTCCTCGATAGCTCCTCAGCCTCTTCAGGGGTCAGCTTCATCAACTCGTCGACGTCTGCTCCAGCTGAGAAGGCTCTTCCGCTGCCTTTGATGACGACGCATCTCACCTCTGGATCGTCCTCCACCTCGTCGATGATTTCGAAGAGCCTCCTCATCGTCTTGGAGTCTATGGAGTTCAGCTTGTCCGGCCTGTTTAGGGTGATCCAGCAGACCCCGTCTTTAATCTCAACCAAAATCGGCTCCTCGGACATATTTCACACCTCGAAGGGGCCTCTTGGTAGGTTTGCCCCCAGCTTCATAGCCTTATCGACATCCTCCTTTGGGGCTATGCCCTCCTCGACGACCTTCTCAGCCTCCCCTCGGATTACTCTCCATAGGATTTCGGGGTCGAAGCCCTCACCAGCCTCCTCGGGTATTGTAGGCCTCTCAGCGTAGTTGTAGAAGCCCTCACCGGTTTTCCTCCCCAGCTTTCCGGCCTCATATAGCTCGACGATGGGCTTGGCCGGTGCATATTCAGGCCCCAGCTTCTCCTCGAAGACCTTTAGGATGTGGTAGACGACGTCGACGCCTATGAGGTCGATGAGCATGAAGGGGCCGAGGGGCATCTTGGCCTTATACTGCATGGCGCTGTCGATCTGCTCCTTACCATATTCGCCGCCCTCCAGCAGCTTAGCGGCCTCGTTTAGGTAGGTGATGAGGATTCTGTTGACGATGAATCCAGGCCTGTCCTTTCGGACGAGGATGGGTGTCTTCCCCATGCGCTCAGCCGTCTCCATAACCGCCTCGACGACTCCCTGCTCCGTCCTCTCACCTGGTATGACCTCGACGAGCTTCATCCTCGTCGGGGGGTTGAAGAAGTGCATTCCGAGGAACCTTTCAGGTCTTGAGACGGCCTCTGCGAGTTCGTTGATGCTTAGGCTTGAGGTGTTTGTCGCCAGGATGGCGTCCCCCCTCGCAAGCTGGGAGGTCTCATTCCAAACCCTCCTCTTTAGGTCGAGGTTCTCCGGAACCGCCTCGATGATGAGATCAGCGTCTCCTACCGCCTCCTTTAGGTCGAGGGTCATGTGGATTCTGTTGAGGGCCTCCCTCATCGCATCTTCCGTCAGTCTTCCACGCTCAACTCCTCTGCGTAGGCTCCCCTCGATTCGCTCTCTCGCCTTGTCCAGGATTTCCTGGGCGATGTCTCTAACCCAAACCTCAAAGCCTGACAAAGCTGCGACCTGGGCTATGCCGTGGCCCATCACACCGGCTCCGAGAACAGCTATCCGATTGATCTCGGCCTCAACCATAGGGCCTCATACCTCTATAAGGAGTCCCCTTAAAGGGTTTAGCGATAAATTAATAGCTTCATGGCTCTATGGGGTGGGGAGGTGAGGGCTTGAGGATAATAGTGTTGCTAAAGGACATCGTAGACCTCGATGAGCTGAGGTTCGACTCCTCGACGAGGAAGCCTCTCATCGAGGGCGTGAAGCATGTCATCAGCGAGCTGGATAAGAGGGCTTTGGAGACGGCGATCAGGTTGAGGGAGAAACATGGGGGTGAGGTCTTAGCCCTATCGCTGGGAGGCCCTGAGACGAAGACCGTCATGTTGGAGGCCCTGGCCATGGGGGCTGATGCAGCCTACATCGTCGACGATGAGAATCTTAGAGGCCTCGACGCCTATGGCACTTCCAGGGTTCTGGCCGCGGCCATCGAAAAGATTGGGGATTACAGCCTCATACTCTGCGGTGAGATGAGCCTCGACTCCCTCTCAGCCCAGGTTGGCCCGAGGGTTGCAGAGCTCCTCGGATTGCCGATGATCTCCTATGCGAGGGAGCTGGAGCTCGTAGACGATAAGAGGCTGAGAGCCGTCCGAGACTTGGAGGATGTCGATGAGGTGGTGGAGGTGGAGCTTCCAGCAGTCGTCTCGGTTGTCAGGGAGATCAATGAGCCGAGGATTCCGACTTTGATGAGTATAATGAGGGCGAAGAGGA
>JAPDJB010000161.1 GCA_029259285.1 Candidatus Bathyarchaeota archaeon
GAGGCCCCCGACGGCGTCAGGCTGCTGGTCATGGGAACCGTAAAGGGTGGAAACACAGGCTGTATGTGTCCAGCCAACGCCCTTCTAAGAGTTTTGATGCAGCATCTCCTCCTCTCCAGGGGGGAGGTCGTCGTCATGGATATGGTCGCCGGCCTAGAGCATCTAGGCCGAGGCACAGCTAAGAGGGTTGACTCCATGCTCGTCGTTGTCGAGCCGACGCTGAAGTCGATTGAAACCCTCAGACGCATCGTGAAGCTGGCCAGGGATATAGAGATACCGGAGGTCTTAGCCGTGGCGAATAAGGTGAGGGATGAACGAAGCCGGAGGCTCATCGAGAGGGAGGTGGAGGACATCCCCATAGCGGCCTACATACCCTACGACCCCTCGATAGAGGAGGCGGAACTCCTCGGCGTCGCCCCCCTCGACCACGATGAGAACTCCCCAGCCGTTGAGGCGGTGAGGGGTCTTAAGGAATATCTGAAGGAGCGATATGGCTTCTAAGGGCTTAGGGCCGAGGATCAAGGCCATCAGGGTTAGAACAGGCTACTGGACTCCTGGAACCGATTATGTCGCTGAGATCGTCGAGGCCGTCAGGGGGTTGGTGAGAGACGGCGACATCATCGCCGTCTCGGAGAAGGCGATCTCAACGGCTAAGGGACTCATCGTCGATGAGGCGAGGTTTAGGCCAGGCCTCCTAGCCAGGCTCATCGTCAGATTCTGGGTTAGACGTCTATGGGGAGGCCCCCTAGGTCGATGGGCCAGGCTTAGAGTCAGAACCCTGAGAAATCTTAGGCGTTACCCCCTGGAGCTGGGGGCGAGGCATAAGGAGGTTGCCCTAAGATACGCCGGTCTCCTACAGGCCCTGAGGCACTACTCCGAGGGGGGTATAGACGCCAGCAATCTCCCCTACTCCTATGTAGCCCTCCCCCTCCCAGAGGCGTCGAGGGAGGCTGAGCGCATAGCCTCAGCCATCGAAGAGGAGACCGGTAAACGGGTCTCAGTACTCATCGTCGACAGCGACAAATCCTTCAGCTGGAGGAATCTCCACCTCGCCCCACGAAGGGTTGAGACCCGAGGCCTCATACACCTCGGCGGGTTCCTCACCTTCCTCCTCGGCCGCATGCTCAGGCTGAAAGCCAGAGCCACACCCGTCGCCTCAATAGGCATAGGGAACCCAGACCTCGCCCTAACGCTGGCCGAGGTAGCCGACAGGGTGAGGGGATATGGAGCCGGCAGAACAGTCTGGGAGATGGCGAGGAGACTCGGCGTCGAGCTTACAGGCGTCACATGGAGGATGCTGAGGAGGATTGAGCACCACCCCATAGCGATTCTAAGACTCCTGAAAGGTCTTAAATAGGGTGGGGTAGGCTTCGATTGGAGTGATATCCATGGCGAGGCTCGGCTTCCTAAAGCTTGGGAACATCGCCACCTCGCCGATGGTGGAGCTACTCCTCGATGAGAGGGCTGAGCGGGAGGACATGGAGGTTAGGGTTGTCGCCTCCGGAGCCAACATGAGTCCAGGGCAGGCTGAGGAGGTGGCCAAGGCTATGGTGGAGATGAAGCCTGACATCGTCTTCGTCGTCAGTCCAAACGCCGCGACCCCTGGCCCGAGGAAGGCGAGGGAGGTCGTCGCGGAGGCTGGAATACCTGTGGTTGTTATAACCGATGGGCCGAAGAAGCTGCTGGATGAGCTGGCTGAGAAAGGCATGGGAGGCATCATCATAGAGGCCGATGCGATGATCGGCGCCAGAAGGGAGTTCCTCGACCCAATAGAGATGGCAATCTTCAACGCAGACGCCATAAAGGTTCTCGCCGTCACGGGAGTCTATAACATCGTCTATGAGGCCATAGACCGCATCATAGAGCAGCTGAAGAGGGAGGAGAAACCAGAGCTGCCGCTGATCAGGGTGACGAGAGCCATGGCCATAGAGGCTGCAGGATTCTCAAACCCCTATGCGGCAGCCAAGGCGGCTGCGGCCTATGAGATGGCTAAGAGGGTTTCAAACCTCACAACCGAGGCCTGCTTCAAGGAGAAGGATTGGAGGGTCTATACGGCTTTGTGTGCAGCCGCCCATGAGCTTATGCGCTGGGCTGCGATGCTGGCTGATGAGGCGAGGGAGATAGAGAAGTATGGAGACTCAGTTCTGAGGAGGCCGCATCACAGGGATGGATCGCCGCTGAGCAAGCGGAGACTCCTGGAGAAGCCCTCTAAGCCTTCGCCCTCTCCCTCTTGAACCTGGCGAGCTTCACCACCGCCTCCAATCCAGGCTCCACCTCGTCGAGGGGCTTAACCTCGATCAACCCCTCTTTCTCCGCACCCCTCAGGGCTTCCTCACCCCTATCGCTTCGGACTATGACCGTCGACCATCCATCTGGTGAGCCGACGTTCCCGACGGAGATGTCGGCCAGCTCGGATGTGAAGTCGGTGCAGTGGTGGCAGCACTCCCTGACAAGCTCCTCCATCTCCTTCAGCTTAACCTTCAGCAGGGTCTTCCCATCCTCTCCGTAGGCGAGGAAGCGGCCACGCTTGATGTCAAACTTATGAACCTCCTTAGGCTCGACGCCCTTAGACCTGAGGAACTCCATCAGCCTGCCGTAGTCGAAGGTCTCCATGCAAAAGAGGCCTACGATGAGATCCAAGGCCTTAGAGAACTTCGCCTCGGAGTGATCTCCGAGCTGTAGGCGCCTCAGGGCGGTCACCTGGCAGGGGGTTCCAACGACGGCTACATGTTCAGCCATATACTCCTTGACGGCTGAGGCCACGCCCACGAGGGTTGGACTCGGCGTATACTTCGTCCCAGCGGCCTCCAGAAGCTCATCTAGGGTTGAGACAACCCTCGGCTGAGGCTCCCAGACCCCACTGGGCTTCAGCCCCGCGACAACTGCGACATAACCCTCCGATAGCCTATGGGCGAGGAGCGCCGTGACGGCTCCGCCATCCTGGCAGTGTTCTCGGATCCTCTCATCCAGCGCCCTAACGGCGTAGAGACCCTTATAGAAGCCTATCTCGGATTCTCCTCCCGTCGCTCCGAAGGCCCGTTCCTCAAGGGTCTCCTTATCGAAGCTCGTCCTAGGGCAGTTGTTATAGCACATGCCGCAGGAGATGCATAGGCTGATGAGCCTCGGGGTGGAGCCCGCCATCTCTATTGAGTTTAGGGGGCAGACGGCTGAGCATCCCCCACAGCCGACGCAGAGCTTGGGCCTGATCACCTCAGCCATGAGATTTCCGAAGGCCTTAGGCCTCGATGACATGATGCATCACATAACACCCTCCATAATCCTTTTAACAATTTTACTACCCCTCGATGAAAGGCCTTTAAATAGGGGTTTTGAAACCTCTCAGATGGCTGTTGAACCCTCAGGATGATGGCTTAAAGGCGATCTTCAAGCCCGAATCCGTCGCGGTCATAGGTGCCTCCAGGACTCCTGGAAAGGTTGGGCATACACTGCTGAGGAATCTCATGGAATGCGGCTTTAGAGGCGATGTCTATCCGATAAATCCCCACGCCGAGGAGATTCTAGGCGTTAAGTGCTACCCCTCCGTATTGAAGGTTCCTGGAGAGATAGAGCTGGCAGTGATAGCCGTTCCGGCGCCTATAGTCCTCCAGGTGGCCGAGGAGTGTGGCAGGAAGGGGGTTAAGGCTCTCATAGTCATCTCAGCAGGCTTCAGGGAGATCGGCAGGGAGGGCGCTGAACGTGAACATAGGCTCCTTGAGATCGCCAGGCGCTATGGGATGAGGGTTCAAGGCCCAAACTGCCTTGGGGTCATCGACACCTATACGCCGCTGAATCTCAGCTTCGCCCCCGCCATGCCTAGGAGGGGGAGCATAGCCTTCATCTCCCAAAGTGGAGCCCTCGGGACGGCGGCCCTCGACTGGGCGATGGGGGAGGGTATAGGCTTCTCCCACTTCATCAGCCTCGGAAATAAGGCTGACCTGAACGAGGTGGACTTCCTCGAAGCCCTCGGAGGAGATGAGGCCGTGAAGGCCATCATCCTCTACGTCGAGTCGATAGAGCATGGTCAGCGCTTCATGGAGGTTGCCGGCGAGGTATCGAGGAGGAAGCCCATCATCGTCCTCAAGGGCGGGGTCTCCAAGGCAGGCTCAAGGGCTGCTGGAAGCCATACGGGGGCGCTGGTCGGAAGCTACACAGCCTATAAGGCGGCCTTCAGGAAGAGTGGAGTCCTATCCACGGAGGGCGTTGAGGAGCTCTTCAACTACGCCGTAGCCCTCACTGAGCAGCCCCTTCCCAGGGGGGAGGGCATCGTCATAGTCACCAACGCCGGTGGGCCAGGCATAGTCTTCACAGACCTCTGTGAACGCTATGGCGTGAAGTTGGCGAGGCTCAGCCCTGAGACTCATAGGGCGTTGAGGGAGGGTTTGCCGCCTGAGGCGGCGACGGGTAACCCCATCGACGTGCTGGGCGACGCCAAGGCAGACCGGTATAGGTATGCGCTGGAGCGGGTGCTGGCCGACGGCCATGTCCATGCCGCAGCCGTCATATTGACTCCTCAGGCGATGACGGAGAGCCTCGGCACGGCGAGGGTCATAGTGGAGATGGGGGAGAGATTCTCAGAGAAGCCCTTAATGGCTGTTTTCATGGGTGGAGGGGAGGTTGAGGAGGCTGTTAGATACCTAAAGGAGCATGGAGTCCCCTGCTTCGACTTCCCAGAGAAGGCTGTGAGAACCCTATCGGCGTTATACACCTACGCCAGATACTTGAAGAGGCCGGTGGAGAGGCCGACGAGATTCGAGGACGTCGACATCGATAGGGTGAGGGAGATCATTCGAAGGGCGAGGGGGGACAGGAGGGTTGTGCTCCTCCCCCATGAGGCCTCGGAGGTTGTGAGGGCCTACGGCGTTGAGGCCCCTAAGATGAGGGTGGCCACCTCGGAGGCTGAGGCCGTCAACTATGCGGAGGAGCTCGGCTACCCCGTCGTCCTAAAAATAGTCTCACCTGACATACTGCATAAGACCGATATAGGGGGTGTAGTGCTAAACCTCTCCTCAGCCGAGGAGGTTCGCTCGGCTTATCGAGGTATCATGGCGAGGGTTTCGAGGCATATGCCCCAGGCCAGACTCTACGGAGTGCTGGTCTCCAAGATGGTTCCACAGGGGCGTGAGATGATCATAGGGATGAGCAGAGATGTCCAGTTTGGCCCCCTCATCATGTTCGGCCTTGGAGGCATCTACGTCAACTTCCTCAGAGATGTCTCCTTCGCCCTCGCACCCCTCTCAAGGAGGGAGGCCGCTGAGATGATCAGGGAGACGAAGGCCTACACGCTGCTGAGGGGGATCAGAGGCGAGAAGCCGGCCGACCTGAAGGCCTTGGAGGAGGTGATCCTGAGGGTTGGGCAGCTCTCGGTGGACTTCCCCGAGATATTGGAGATGGATATCAACCCCCTCATGGTTTATGAGGAGGGGAGGGGTTGTATAGCTGTGGATGTGAAGATAACTCTGGGAGTGGGTTAGATTGGTATACTCAATCTATATAACTGGGACGAGGTTCAGCGGTAAGACAGCCCTCTGCCTGGGGCTGATGCAGAAGTTCAGCGAGCTGGGATTCAGAGTCGGATACTTCAAGCCTATAGGCATCGGCCTAAAGGAGGTTGAGGGAGAACCCATAGACCCCGATGTCCATCTGATGAGGGAGATACTCGGCCTCAGGGAGCCGCCTGAGGTCATAACGCCCATCACCCTCGGCAGGAGATACCTCAGCGAGGTGGGCGAATGCGAGGATCTACGGCGTAGGATCATGGATGCCTATGAGGAGGTGAGCGGCGGTAAGGATATACTCCTCATCGAGGCTCCCCCAGACCCAGAGCTCCTAATCTGCTGCGGCCTCGACGTTCCAAGCCTCGCTGAGAGATTTAAGGCGAGGATCATCTTCTCCGTCAGAGGCGTGGAGGATGAGGTGGCTGAGAGGGTCATCCTCTACAAGGAGTTCTTCGAGTCGAGGGGTGTGGAGCTCCTTGGAGCCATCCTCAACTTCGTCCCCCTCCAGCAGCTGGAGAGGATGCGGGGTGTGGTCTCTCCGATATTGAGGAGATGCGGCGTGGAGGTTCTAGGCGTCGTCCCAGATAAGAGGGAGCTGACGATGAACACCGTTGAGGAGTTGAGGGACATCTTGGAGGCTGAGGTTCTATCCGGTAGGGATCGGATGGATAGGCTCGTCGACGGCTACCTCGTCGGAGCCATGACCCCTGAGTCGGCGTTGACCTGGCTGAGGAGGAGCGTCGGCTGCGCCTTCATCACCGGCGGAGACAGAACAGACCTCATCTTAACGGCGTTGGAGACGATGCCAAGCGTCATCATCCTCACCGGAAACATCTATCCCTCAGTGACGGTGCTGACAGCGGCTGAGGAGAAGGGGATACCAGTCCTCCTGGTTCCCTATGACACCTATACGACTGTTATGAGGCTTGAACACCTCGATGGGAGGATCACGCCCTCGCCGACGTCGAAGAGGAAGATACAGCTCATCCATGAGATGATCAATGAATATGTCAATTGGAGGCGCATCCTCGAGGGCTACGCCGATTGGAAGAGGAAGGCTAAATGGCCTCCAGAAGGCTGAGGGGGATGAGATAGTCGCCTCTACGCCCCAGCATCAGCCTATAGTAGACGCCCCTCGACGAGTGAACCTCCTCCAGGACTCCCCTAGCCTCGAATTCATCGCCCTCCCAAACCTGCTCGGCGAATCTCCCCCTATAACTCATCAACTCCTCCACCCTCAATCCATCGATCTCAGCGTCGACACCATATAGGCAGGGCGTATAGATGCTTAGGGCGTCATCAACCACAACGCCTCGAACAGTCACCTCACCAACCGGCCTCGAGGGATGAGAATCCTCAAACTCATGGGGATAGGGGACGAGCCTAACATAATAGGGAACCCCAAAAATCAATCCATGTAGGAGCTTAATCCTCTCCAACTCAGCCAGCCTACCGAGGTCAAGGCCCGTTCCACCCCAACGCATCTCAGCAACCTTAAAGGCCTCATCCGCTGGAAGCTTCGAGAGGAGG
>JAPDJB010000064.1 GCA_029259285.1 Candidatus Bathyarchaeota archaeon
ATGAGGGATATAGGATGTTCGCCGAGGAGCCTGAGCGGGTGATGCCTAGGATCGTCGAGAGGTTCAACGCCTTAGGCTATAGGGTGCTGGAGATCAACGCCTCCACGCCGACGTTGGAGGATGCCTTCTTCAGGATGACGGGTTCACCTCTGGGGTGAAGGCCATGTGTATGAGGATGAGAGCCGTCTTTGAGAAGACCCTTAAGGAGTTCATCCGAGACCGATCAAGCCTCTTCTGGACGATAGCCTGGCCTGCGCTCTGGGTAGTCCTCGACTGCCTAATCTTCACCCAGGGCATCCCAGAGTCCATACTCCCTAGGGTTAAGGCCTCGATGACGCTTCAGATGATGGGCTTCGCCATAATGCTGGCAGGCATGGCGAATCTCCCAGCGTCGATAGCTGGAGACAGGGAGCGAGGCGTCTACCAGAAGTTTGCTTCAACCCCCATGAGGACGTGGGAGGACGCCACGGGGAGGCTGCTGGCCCTACTGTTCTTCTCGATAATCTCATCGCTCATCGTCCTCGCCGTCGGCCTCGCCCTAGGCTCAAGATTTGAGGTCACGGGGATTCGCCTCTTGAAGTCCATCGGCGTAGTCCTCCTCCTACTTCTCTCCTCTGGGGGAGTGGGCCTCATCATAGGCTCCATAGCTGGGAGTGCACACTCAGCCGTAAGCATAGGCGTCGGCGTAGCTGTGATCACATCAGCCGTCAGCGGGGTCTTCGCCCCATATCAAATGCTCCCCAAAGGCCTAAAGATATTCTCAAAGCTCTATCCACCTTCAACCTCGATCTCAGCCATCATCTACCTGATACTTGGAAGACGCTATGCTGGCTACAACCCCCTAACACGGCTCCACGCAATATACACCATAGCCTCATCCCTACTCCTACATCTCCTCGGCCTCTGGCTCTACCACCTCAAGCTCTGGTCTAGGCGTCTATGACCTTCAACTAATCGGCTCGTATCTGGCGAAGAAGTGGCCTAGAATCTCAGGCCAGTAGACGATCCTGAAGCCCTTGTTGAGGTGAGCCCTCTCCATAACCCTCTCCATGACTGCTCCGACATACTCCATGTGGGCCTTTGTCAACGCCCTCCTAGGTATGGCGAACCTCACGAACTCGAAGGTGCGCCTCTCCACCTCCCCCCCATCGAGGTTTACGAAGTCTACGGGGAAGGGGGCGCCGACGATCCTCACAGCCCCCTCCAGATACATGTCGGCGAAGGCGGCCACCTCTGGAAGCTCCTTCTCAGATAGATGGGGGTAAACCGAGTAGACGTCGAGGAAGACTCCTGAGCCGCCCGTCGGCTTTATAACCCTCGCCCCAGCCCTCTCCAGTAGCTCCCCGAGATAGGCGACCTGCCGGACCCTCCACTCCAGATATCTCTCATCAAGCCCCTCCCTTAGGCCTATGGCGATGGCCTCCAGGTCTCTCCTGGCGAGTCCACCGTAGGTGGGGAAGCCCTCGTAGAGGACTAGTCTCTCCTTGCATCGCTCCGCCAGTTTCTCATCTCTCAAGGCGATGAAGCCTCCTATGTTGACGAGGGCATCCTTCTTACAGCTCATGTAGCATCCATCGGCGTAGCTGAGGGCCTCCCTGACGATCTCGGCAACCGACTTGCCTCCATAGCCTGGCTCCCTCATCTTTATGAGGTAGCAGTTCTCGAAGAATCTGCAGGCGTCGAAGAATATTGGGATGTCGTATCTCTCAGCCAGCTCCCGTGTCTCCCTGATGTTCTCCATCGATATGGGTGAGGAGGCTGCGACGTTGTTCACACCCGTGAGTAGTATGAAGGGTATCTTGTCGTGATATTTCCTCAGCACATATTCAAGTCTCGCTGGGTCCAGGTTACCCCTGAAGGGGTATTCATGATCGAAGTCCCAGAGCCACTCCCCTATAAGGTCTATCGGCTTCCCACCCTTATCGGCGATGTGGGCCCTAGTTGTGTCGAAGTGGGTGTTTCCAGGGATTATGTCTCCAGGCTTTATCAAGGAGCCGAAGAGGACGTTCTCGGCGGCCCTCCCTTGATGGGTTGGGATGACGTGTTCAAATCCAGTAATCTCTCTGACGGCCTCCTCAAACCTATAATAGTTTTTAGAGCCCACATAGGCCTCATCACCCCTCATCATGGCGGCCCACTGCTCATCACTCATGGCGGCCGTCCCGCTATCCGTCAACAGGTCGATGTAGACATCCTCCGACCTAATCCTGAAGGGCGAATAATGAGCCTCCTTGAGAATCCTCTCCCTCTCCTCCCTGCTTGGAATCTTAACAGCCTCCACAACCTTGATCCTGAAGGGTGGGGCCAGAGTCCTCCTCAAAAGCTCCAAATCAGACATAACACTAAAAAATAGGAAGACAACTCTTAAAAGGGTATTTACCGCCCTCAGCCGATGAGCGGGAGGCCCTGAGACCTCTCATGATCGGGTTTTCGAGAGGCGAGGCTGAGGGCGAAACACAGAATCATAACACATATATTGTGTTACGCTAATGCAAACAGGGATGTATAATGAGCGAAACCGTCACCTTCCGTGTGCCTCGGGAGCTTAAGGAACGGATGAGGAGATACAAAATAAATTGGAGCGAGATTCTGAGAAAGACTGTGGAAGAGACTATAAGGAAGTATGAATTAGTGGAGGCCGCGAAGATCGCAGATGAAATTAGGAATAAAACCGAATATGGGGCATTCAACAGCGTGAAGGCCATTAGAGAGGATAGAGGTAGATAAAAATGAGGATGTTAATTTTAGATGCAAGCATCATCGCAAAATGGTATAACAAGGAGGAATACAGCGATAAGGCAATAGAAATTCGGGAAAAATATATCGATGGTTTACTTGATATAAAAGAACCAGCTCTCATATTATATGAAGTTTCAAATGCAATATATAAAAATGATCAATTAAATATTGAAGATGCGATGAAAGCAGTTGAAAGTTTAATGAGGCTTATTGAAGCAACAATTGAAATACCATCAAATGAAGATGCTAAAGAAATGATGAAAATAGCACGTTCATTGAAAATTTCATTCTATGACTCATCATACATTCAGATAGCTAAAAAATATAATGCTAAACTTATAACTGCTGATGATGAAATGTATAGGAAAGCCAAGAAGCTAATAGAGATCACCCATATAAAGGATGTTTAAGCCCCGGGCGGGATTCGAACCCGCGGCCAACAGCTTACAAGGCTGCCGCTCTGACCGCTGAGCTACCGGGGCCTTTATGATGTTAGACTGGCTTCTTCATATATCTTTAAGGCTCTTCTCCCTTTGATGTCTCCTTTGGAGCAGGGTGAGATGGAGGCTCTCTTGGAGAGGGTTCTCGTCGGTCATTTGGGTCTGTGTGTCGACGGTGAGCCCTATGTTGTTCCCATAGGCTTCGTCTACCATGATGGCAGCATCTATTTTCATTCTTATCCTAGGGGGCGGAAGATCGAGGCTATGAGGCGTAGTCCAAGGGTCTGCTTCCAGGTTGAGGAGGTGGGGAGGCCTCTACCTGGCTCTACGCCATGTAAGTTCAGTGTTGAGTATCGAAGCGTCATCGTCTATGGCCGTGTCCGCTTCCTAGAGGAGGATGGGGAGCGGTTGAAGGCTTTGAGGCTGCTGTTGAGGAAGTATGGGGCTTCGGAGGCGGCTGAGGCCTTAAGCGAGGAGATGCTGGGCGACGTCCTCGTAGGCGAGATCACCGTTGAGGAGATGACGGGTAGATGTTCCCCCTAAAGGCTTTAAAATAACTTGGGTGGGAAATTCCTCCTTTGGGGTCTTGGATGGAGAAGGAGGAGCTCCTCAAGCGTATGGAGGAGGCCGTTAAGGCTTATGATGAGGAGGAGGCTCGAAGGCTGGCTGAGGAGGCTGTCCGGATGGGCCTAGACCCCGTTGAGGCCCTGGAGCAGGGCCTGGCGAAAGGGTTGAGGGAGGTTGGAGACCGCTTTGGGAGGGGTGAGGCCTTCATAACGGAGCTCATCGCAGCGGCGCAGGCTATGGAGGCTGGAGCTGAGATACTCAACAGGGAGATAGAGCGGCGAGGCGCAGCCCGTGAAGCCGTAGGCCGATTCCTCATCGGAACCGTGGAGGGAGACATCCACAGCATAGGGAAGAACATCGTGGCGACGATGCTGAAGGCAGCCGGATTCGAGGTCATAGACATCGGCGTCGATGTGCCCACGCAGACCTTCGTCGAAAAGGTTCGAGAGTTCAAGCCTGACATCCTCGGCCTAAGCGCATTGATGACGACGACCATGATGAAGCAGAAGGAGGTCATAGAGGCCCTGAGGGAGGCTGGGCTAAGAGACCAGGTGAAGGTCATCATAGGCGGCGCCCCCGTCACCGAGGAGTGGGCACGGGAGATCGGAGCCGACGCCGTAGGCCTAGACGCAGCCAGCGCCGTAGAAGCCTCATTGAAGCTAATAGGCGTCAAATGAGGCCGTCAATCACCGTCTTGCTGACTGCTAGGATTTAGTCCCTTCGACTCCTTATCCCAGAGCTGATAGCAGGGTGTAGGCTATGGTTATCCTAGACTCCAGCTTAGAGATTCTCATCCATATCTTCTCAATACCGCGAAGAGGATGGGTTTCCCATTCTTTAGGAGTTGGAAGTCGACCCAGGATCGAACATGCACAAATCTCCCTCCTATCATATACCGATATCTTACAGAGCCGTTACTCGTCCTCTGGATCGGCCCTGTCATGCTTAGGGTATACCAGCCTCTTGTGGGTAGGATGACCTCGTAGGCCCTGTTCTCGGTGGCGTTCACAGACCATATAACAGGAGACTGCCAGACGGTATAGTTGAGTCTCTTCTCAACCACGATGCCTGACTCGCCTCTTAGGGCGTTCCCCATCTGAAGGGTCAGGGGAATCTGCACCACACCTGCTGGATATACGAAGAGATACATCTTGAGGGTTAGATTGTCTAGTGGGGCATAGAAGACTGTGTAGAAGCCATGGATACTACGGTCAATCCCTGAATCGCTTAACAAATGCCAATAATTCAGACCATAGCCTGAGACGATGTAGAGTCCAGAGCCATATAGATGCGTAATGGGGTTCCTAATCGATAGATTTACGAGTTCGGGGAGACCCGCTAATCTATCATATTCCGCCCTCAGACTCTCAAGTTCTTCCCTCAATCTTTCGAGTTCTACCTGCTGCTCCTGAAGTCGATTTAAGACGCCGACATAAAGACCTGAGATTACTAATATCCCTATTGATAGGATCACCACGAAGCCCTTCCACCAGCTAACTCTCCTCATCTCCCCCGGATTATCATCGATAAGCCATCGAGATGAAGATAACGCCGAGTCTTGAGAACGACCCATCTCTTATCCTTAAGCCCCGGGCGGGATTTGAACCCGCGATCTCCTGCTTACCAAGCAGACGCTTTAACCAGGCTAAGCCACCGGGGCCTGCGATCAGATTTATGTCATCGGGATTTTAATCTTCCCCTTCTCAGATTAGGCCTGCGAGCTCCTTCACCTTCCTAAGGTTCTCCTCATCCGTCCTCCGCTCGTCGATGGGGGTCTCCATGATTATGGGCAGCCTCCTCAGCCTCTTGTCGTTGAGGATCAGCTTGAAGCCTTCCTCCCCGATCTCCCCTAAGCCTATATGTTCATGGTGGTCTATTCCTGAGCCTCTCTCTCCGACGGAGTCGTTTAGGTGGAGGAGTATGAGGTTTTCAAGGCCTATGGCCTCGTCGAATTCGGTTAGGGTCTCCTCCAGCCCCTCTGGTGTCCTCAGCTCATAGCCTGCGGCGAAGGCGTGGCAGGTGTCTAGGCAGACCGCAACTCGATCATCGTCGATGAGCCTTAGCATCTCACCGATCTCCCAGAATCTCGAACCCACCTGGGTTCCAGCTCCAGAGCCATTCTCCAGGAGGATCATCACATCCCCCTCCGCCTCCCTCAGCGCCCTCTCCACAGCTCTGGATACCCGTCTGATACCCTCCTCGACTCCAGCCCCCCTATGGCTGCCGAGATGGGTCACGATATACCCAACCCCAAGAACCTCACAGCGTCTAATCTCCTCTTTCAAAGACTCAATCGACCTCTCATATATCTCGGGGTCTGGGGAGGCAAGATTCAATATGTAGGGCATATGCGAAAAAACCGGCTCTAGATGGCTGCGTCTAAGCTTCTCCCTGAAGGCCTTAGCCTCCTCCTCATCTAGGGGTGTGAAGCCCCAGCTCCTCGGGTTTCTGGTGAAGAGCTGGAAGGTGTCGCATCCGATTTCTAACGCCCTATCGACAGCTCTATCGATGGAGCCTCTAATGGAGATGTGGAAGCCGAATTTCACATATTGAGGATGGGAGAGGCTGGATTTAACCGGAGCGTATGGGAAACCCCTTAAGGATTTTGGTCTATGATCCCTGGGTTGCCATCCATCGTCGAAGCCATAAGGCTCTCTGCAGCCGTTGTGATGCTCCTCTACGCCTCAGCGAGGGATGTGCGGACGAGGGAGATACCCGATGAGGTCTGGCTCCTCGGAGGCCTCTGCGGTCTTATATTGGATGTCTACTCGGTTCTTCAGGGCGTCTATAGGCCCTTAGGTCTCGTGGTCTCCATCGGCGTCTCATCTCTTCTGGCTTATGTCGTCGCCTATCTCGGACTCTTCGGTGGCGCCGACTTCAAGGCTCTCGTAGCTCTGTCGCTTCTTCTTCCGCATCCAATAGGGTTTAGGCCTCTCCTCGGTGTGGTTTCCCCCCTCTATCCCCTTACGGTTTTCTCGAACTCTGTTCTTGCAGGCGCCTCCCTGGCGCTCCTCATACTTCTCCGGAATCTCCTAAGGGCCCTTGGGGGTGAAACCCTCTTCGAAGGCCTAAGCGACCCCTGGTGGAGGAGGCTTCTGGTTCTTGTAACTGGTTTGAGGAAGCCCTTAGACTCCGTTAGGGGGCCTCCCTTCGATTATCCCCTAGAGGTCTTCGAGGATGGTGTTAGGATGCTTATTCTGATGCCGAGCCTTGAGAGCGATGAGGAGGCCTTAAGGGTCTTTGATGAGTTGAGGGCCGCCGGCCTCAGGGAGG